>JAIPHP010000010.1 GCA_021735165.1 Candidatus Woesearchaeota archaeon | reverse complement strand
TAAGGCCACACATGGCTCTTAGATTTAATGTTCTGGAAACACCAGAACAAGCCTTTCAACGAAAGTTGAAAGCGGAGGTTTAATAAATGATAAAACGAAAAAAGGTATCGAAGGGAAATACTTACAGGATAACACAAAACTCAGCGCTAAACAAAACCTTTATAAACCAACTTGTTTTCCAACACTAAAACGTCCGAGTGAAAGCGTGCAGGACCAAATTATACGCGTTCTAAAAGCTTTTCGGAGATATGTGACAAAAAAATGGCAGAATTCAAACACATTGTAAGAATAGCAAATACAGACCTAGATGGTAATAAACATGTTCTTTTTGCAATGACAAAAATAAAAGGCGTAAATATAATGTATGCGAACATGGTTCTAGGAATATCAGGAGTGCAAAAGACAAAAAAAGCAGGAAACCTATCAGATACAGAAGTAACAAAAATAAATGAAGTAATAAACAACCCAAAAAATCATGACGTACCAACCTGGCTTTACAACAGAAGAAAAGACTACGAAACAGGAGAAGACTTTCACATACTAAATGCAGATCTAACATTCACAAAAGACAATGACCTAAAAAGACTTAAAAAAATAAAATCTTACAGAGGCCTAAGACATCAATGGGGACTACCTGTAAGAGGACAGAAAACCAAATCTAACTTCAGACGACAAAAAGGCAAAGGCTTAGGCGTAAAAAGAAAAAAATAAACGATATGATATAAAATGGGAGATCCAAGAAAAACAAGCAACAAATTTGAAACACCAAGGCATCCTTGGCAAAAAGACAGGATAGATTTTGAAAAGCCACTAATGAAAGAATACGGCTTGAAAAACAAAAGAGAAATCTGGAAAGCAGGCTCAAAACTCAAAAATTTCAAAGATACAGCAAAAGCCTTAGTTGCAAGAACAGACACACAATCAGAAAAAGAAAGAACACAACTAGTAACAAAATTAAAATCACTAAATCTTATAACATCAAACGACTTTGATGAAATTTTAGGATTAGAACTAAATCAATTACTTGATAGAAGACTACAAACAATACTATTCAAAAAAGGACTTGCAAGAAGCGTACAGCAAGCAAGACAAATGATAACGCACAAACACGTGACTGTAAACGGGAAAATGATTACTGCGCCAGGTTACTTGATAAGGTTAAATGAAGAAAATTCAATAGGATACGTATCAGGTTCTACTTTTGAAGATCCTGATCACCCAGAGAGAAAACCACTAAAAAAAGAAGCCGAAGAAATCACTAAAGTGACTAAATCAGAGGCTAAAAAGGAAGAGAGCAAAGTAGAGACTAAAAAAGAGACTAAATCAGAAACTAAAAAGGAAGAACCTAAATCAGAAACTAAAGAAGGCATTAAATCAGAATCTGAATCCAAGAAAAAACAAGAAACAGAATCACCAAAACAAACAGAATCAGAATCAGAATCAGAATCAAAAGAACAAGAAAAAACACAAGAGGATAAAGAATGAGCGAAAGAAAAGAGCAGCAACGAAGACCAGTCGGAAGATGGGGACTAGCAAACATTTACGCTTCTTACAATAACATAATAATACACATAACAGACCTAACAGGATCAGAAACAATCGCGCTAGCAAGCGGAGGACAAATGGTCAGATCAGACAGACTAGAAAGCAGTCCAACAACAGCTATGGCAGCAGCAAAAAAAGCAGCAGAACTAGCATTAGATAAAGGTATAAACAGCATACACGTAAAAATAAAAGCTCCAGGAGGACACAACGGACCAATGAACCCTGGACCAGGAGCACAAGCAGCAGTAAGAGCACTATCAAGACGAGGACTAAGAATAGGCCTAATAGAAGACGTAACACCTCTACCACACGGAGGATGCAGAAAAAAAGGCGGAAGAAGAGGAAGGAGAGTATAAATCTAAAAATGAAACTTCAACTCATAGAGAAAAAAAAGAATGAAAAATTAACCTTTGAAATAAATGGACCTACGCCTGCATACATAAACACACTAAGAAGAATATTCATGGGCGAAGTTCCAACAATGGCAATATCAACTGTAGAATTCAAACAGAACACAAGTGCACTATACGATGAAATAATCGCACACAGATTAGGATTACTCGCAATAAAAACAGACCTAAAAAGCTACAACGTGCCAAAAGAAGGAGAAGAAGAATCCGCTGCAACACACTTAAAATTAACATTAAAAGTAGCAGGACCAAAAACAATATATGCCTCAGACCTAGTTTCAAAAGATGCAAAAGTAATACCGGTACACGCAGACACCCCAATAGTAAAACTTACAGAAAACCAAGAAGTAGAACTTTTAGCAACAGCACAATTAGGACTAGGAATAAACCACGCAAAATGGAACACAGGACTAGTATCCTACTACTACAAACCAAAAATAACAGTGAACAACAAATCAGCAAAACTAAAAGACTCAATACATAAATTCCCTCCACAAATAGTCAAAAAAGGCGAAATATTGCAAGAAAAAATAAATACGCCAGAGCTAATAGATGCTTGCACAGACGTAGATAACGATATAGTAAAAATAGAATACAATAACCCAATAAAAGAATACATATTCACAATAGAAAGTTGGGGACAACTGAATCCAACTGAAATAGTAGAAGAAGGAATAAAACAATATAATGATCAAATAGATGAGTTTGCAAAACTCATGAAAAACTCATAAAGAGAACACCAACCCGATAACGTGGGGGTGGCAGAGTGGTCAAATGCGCTAGGTTGAGGGCCTAGTCCCTTAGTGGGTGCGCGAGTTCAAACCTCGTCCCCCGCATAAAAAACTTCAAAAAAAGAATTACCTGAAAAAAACACGGCGCTAAAACCATAACACATGAAACTCAAAGGATTAAAAATGAAACAAAGAAAAAACGTAAGGAACGAAGAACTAAAAAAACTCATTTCAGAACTAAAAAAGTTATCGATAGATAACAATGTAAAAATCTGGAAACGAGTAGCAGAAGACCTAGAAAAACCTGTAAGACAAAGAAGAATAATAAACATATACAAATTAGCACAATACTCAAAAGAAAACGACACAATAATAGTACCTGGAAAAGTATTAGGAACAGGAACAATAACTCACAAAATAAAAGTAGCAGCATACAACTTCTCAGAAGATGCACTAACAAAAATAAACGAAAAAGGAGAAGCAATAACAATTACAGACTTAATGAAAAAAAATCCAACAGGAAAAAACATTAAAATATTGGGATAAAAAAATGATAATCGACGCAACAGATATGATAATAGGAAGATTAGGAACCTACGTAGCAAAAAATGCGCTCTTAGGACAAACAATACACTTAGTAAACTGTGAAAAAGCAGTCATAACAGGACACCCACAAAAAGTATTTGCATCATTTAAACAAGCAAGAGAAAGAGGAGCACCACTAGTAGGACCATACTTTCCTAGAATGCCTCACATGCTAGTAAAAAGAACATTAAGAGGCATGCTACCATACAAAAAACCAAGAGGAAGAGAAGCACTATCAAGAATAAAATGCTACATAGGAATACCAAACAGCATGAAAAACGAAAAGATAGAAACACTAAATCAATTCAGCGTTGAAAAAACAAACGCAAAATTTATGTACATAAGAGAAATAAGCAAACAATTAGGAGCAAAGTTCGATTAAAATGGCCAATAACAAAGTAATACACGAAAGCGGAAAAAGAAAAAGTGCAATTGCAAGAGCAACCATAAAACCAGGAAAAGGAGTATTCATAGTAAATAACAAATTAATAGACATAGTAGAACCAAAAATGGCCAAAATGAGAATACTAGAACCAATAATACTAGCAGGAGACCAAACAAAAAAATTCAATATAACCGTAAAAGTAAAAGGCGGAGGAACAAGCAGTCAAGCAGATGCAGCAAGACTAGCAATCGCAAAAGCACTATCAAAACAAGATACAACACTAAGAGAAAAATACTTGGACTACGACAGACAACTCTTAGTAGCAGACGTAAGATTTAAAGAAACAAGAAAACCAAACAGTCAAGGAAAAGCAAGAGCCAAACGACAAAAGTCTTACAGATAAGACTTTTGGGTACACAAAACAAGTTTGTACACGACAGAAATCATACAGATGATTTCTGGGCATTCAAGTCAAGCTTAAATAAAACAAAAACCATATAGGTGAGAATAGAAGATGATTATACCAGTCAGATGTTTTAGTTGCGGAAAACCAATAGGTCAAAATTGGGAAACCTTCAAAGAAAAAGTAGCAAAAGGAGACGACCCAAAAAAAGTATTAGACGATTTAGGACTAGAAAGAAGCTGTTGCAGAGGAGTATTTTTAGGACACGTAGACCTAATAGATGTAGTTTCAGAATTCAAAAAATTCTAAAAACGCAAAATATTTTTTCTTAATTTTAAAAAACCCAAAACACATATAAATAAAATATCCTAATAAAAAGAATATGGACCAAATAAAAAAATTTTACTTAACTTCATTTCTAAAAAACCAAACATATTTCACGCCGATCTTTATAATATTTTTACAATCACACTTTCTATCGTTACAAGAAATATTCCTAATATTCACAATAGGCAGCATATTCAGCCTCCTAATAGAAATACCGACAGGAGTACTCGCAGACCTATATGGAAAAAGAAAAACAATAATCATAGGAAAATTAGTCCTCATAATAGCATATCTAGGATTTGGATTTTCTAATACGTTTTGGTCATTTGTAATGTTCCAAATAATATATGAACTAGGCAACGCATTAAGAAGCGGAACAGAAACAGGATTCGTCTACGATTACATAGAACAAAATAAAACAGACAAAAATAAACTCCCAGGTTATACGGAAGTTAAAGGAAAACAAAAATTCTACGGAAGAATAGGAGAATCACTAGCAACTCTTGCAGGAGGATTAATAGCATCCTTGCTAGGATTCAGCTGGGTATTCTTCATAGCAACAATACCAGCATTCCTAAATTTTTTATTAGCAGTAAGCTTTGAAAAAATAAAAGAAGCAGAAAACAAAAAAATATCAATAACAGAATCTCTAAATCACGTAAAAGATTCAATAAAATACTTATATAGACATAAATTCTTAGTAAGACTTGTTTTAAACATCACAATATTCTCAGGAGCAATAGCTGCAATTGACAAATACATACAACCATATATGAAAGTAACAGGGGTACCAATAGAAATATTTGGATTAATATACAGCATAGGCCTCCTACTCAGCGCACTAGCTGTAAGATATTCATACTTAGTAGAAAAAAATATGGGTACAATACACACAATAAATATGGTAACATTACTAGCAGCAATACCTGCAATAATATTAGGTTTGGGATGGATATCTTACATAGGAATAGCTCTTCTTTTCTTAATACTAATAATAGAAAACATAAGAAGCCCAATAGCAAACAACCTATTTAACCAAAATATAAGTTCAAAACAAAGAGCAACACTTGAAAGCACACTACAACTGATGAAAGAACTAGGTAAATCAATCATACTGCCAATAGCAGGATACCTAACAGGAGCCTTTTCAATGTACACAGCAATACTTGTCCTCGGAATAATAATTTTGCTAAACGGATTATTCCTAATGATAAGAAACGGAGAAAAGCACACAAAAAATAAATTCAGTAAACTTTATAAGAAAAATTAAAAAAAGAATATAAAATGTACGAACTGCTCAACATTCAATTAGAAAAAATGAAAGAATTATGGGGTGCAGTGAAGCAGATGAAATTTGGAAAAAATACTAACTACTCAATCTGACTAATAATTGATTTATTAATCTGTTTAGCCATTTCAAGATTCTTTATGACAGTCATCTTTGTTTTAATGTCGATATTCATAATTTCAGAAAGTTCATGAACATCTAAATCTTCAAGAGAAACATTTTTTTTATAAAATTCTTCAAGCTTATCTATTACTTTCTTAGGATAATAGACTTGCACTATTGTCTCTCCGTAAGTTGCAACAAAATAAGTTCTATCAAAGTCTGATAGTGATTTTATGAACTCTGTCTTTACACCCATTTTTTCATAGAATCTCTTGGCATACCTGTCTAGAGGAGTTCCTCCCGTTGTTAAAGAGTAGCACTTTATTCCCTTCTTAATAAAATTCAGAAGAGTCTCTTTTTCTTTATCAGGATGCAAAAGAGCCTCCCAAATATGAGGTGCTTGATAACAATTAAAATCATGATCTCCCTTCTTAAAATTTCCAATCCAATTCTTCATGATTGAATACCAGAATTTTATCATTTCATTAGGCGAATCAAAAGTAAACACAGACACTTCTCCTCTTATAGAATCCAATCCTTCTGGAGTTGATTTGTCTTTATTTAAGTCTTCATAGAGATTATCTACTGTTTTCTTTGCATCAGCTACCCATTGCTTGTTTATTCTAAATTCATTTTTTTCTTTGACAAGCACTTCGTTTTCTTCAAGTTCGAGCGCTGCTTTTCTTACTGCCTGAAAAGTCACAGATTTTCCATATCTTCTTTTGATATAGTTTGTAAGTTCAATTAACTTCAGAGGATATTCTTTTGTTAATATTGAAAATATCAAGTTCTTAGTACTATTTTCTTTTCCAAGAGGCAAATCAATACTTAAACTCATTAAACTAAATAATTTAATTCTATATTTAAACTTTTTGGTTTAATTATTATTGAACCAACATTATTAAACATTTTAAACACTATTAAATAGTAATAACAAAAAGAGGTGAAAAAATGAATAATACACTTGAAAAAATAAAAACATATGGAAAAGATGCATTAATAAGCACACTTGTGTTTATAACACTAGCAGTAGCAACACACGAAATTAATGCAAATATGAACTACAATGCACAAAAAAACTCAATAAAAGAAACAGCAGAAATAACGAAAAAGACATCCAGCAAAATACTCGAGGAACCAAAAACGAGCTTTAAAAGACTTATGTTATCACAAAGCCTGCTAAGAATGCGCGAATACGAATCAAAACTCTTTCCAGAACTAGAACAATACAGGATGCAACCCCATTCAAGACATCCTTCAAACCTAAAAAAGCCAATAGAAGACAGCACTCTTGTAAAAATAATAGACAGATGTGATTCAATGTACAACAATTCTCAAAATTACGTGGAGAACCGGAGCTTGTTTTTTTGAATAAACCATTAAAATACATAAAAACCTTAATAAATAACCTCTCACAACTCTAGGATATGGCTCAGGAAAAGATAAATCACAAACAAATAACAGAAAAATGGCAAACTAAATGGGAAGAAAAACAGGCATTCAAAGCAGATGAAAAGAGCAAAAAACCAAAATACTACGTTCTTGAAATGTTCCCCTATCCATCAGCTTCAGGACTTCACATGGGTCATGCATTAAATTACACAATAGGAGACATCTACGCTCGATTCAAAAGAATGCAAGGTTTTAACGTTCTCTACCCAATGGGCTTTGATTCATTTGGCCTACCAGCAGAAAACGCTGCCATAAAAAACAGAAGACACCCAAAAGAATTCACAGAAGAAGCAATAAAAAACTACATCAAACAAATGAAATCCCTAGGACTAAGCTATGACTGGGACAGAATGATTCAAACCCACACACCAGAATACTTCAAATGGGACCAATGGATATTCTTACAAATGTACAAAAAAGGCCTAGTATACAAGAAAGAATCAAGCGTGAACTGGTGCCCAAAATGCAACACAGTCCTTGCTAATGAACAAGTACACAACGGAAAGTGCTGGAGACACGAAGATACAGAAGTAGAAGTAAAAAAACTTGCGCAGTGGTATCTTAAAATAACAGAGTATGCAGACGAACTATACGAAGGAATAAAAAAATTAGAAAACTGGCCTGAACTAATAAAAAAACTCCAAACAAACTGGATAAACAAATCTTATGGCTCAGAAATAATATTTGAAATACCAAACCAAAAAACAATCTTTGTAGACGCAGTCCACACATTAGTTGATGAAAAAGGCAACGTAAACATAGAATTAAAAAAATTTCTAGATTCATTACCTAACAAAAAAATAGTGCTAACAAATGCAAAAAAAGAACTCCACACAAAATTATTTTCAAAAATTAACTATGAAATATTCACGCAAGAATTCAACCCTTCAAAAGAAAACCCAAAATATTACGAAACCCTATTAAAAAAATACGCCCTAAAATCAGAAAACGTAATTTACTTTGAACATGGAGAAGAAGCAAAAAAATCTGCAGAATCAATAGGAATAAAAACACACCTCTACAATCAAGACATACCAAAAGTCAAAGAATTCTTAAAAAAAGAATTAAACTCAAAATGGCCAGTATTCACAACAAGACCAGACACACTAATGGGAGTAACCTTCTTAGTAGTTGCCGCAAACCATCCAAAACTAAACCAATTAATAACAAAAGAACAAAAAGAAGAAGTTGAAAAATTCAAAAAAACAATTCACAGCATAAAAGCAGAAGACATAGACCAAATGGAAAAAGAAGGCGTATTTACAGGAAGCTACGCAATACACCCTCTTACAGGCGAACAAATCCCTGTATACGCAGGAAACTTCGTCCTTGCAGATTATGGAAGCGGAATGGTAATGGCAGTACCAGCACACGATCAAAGAGATTATGAATTCGCAAAGAAGTACAACATACCAATAAAACAGGTAATAAAACCAAAGAACCAGAATTGCATAATAGTACACGGATCAAATGCAAACGAAGAAAAAGCAATGAACCCCTGCAGAGAAAATGAAAGACACTGGAAACCATGGCTAAAAAAAGAACTTGAAAAAGTTGGAATGAATGTGTCTAACGAATTATATCCTAGCGACTGGAAACCAAACTATGAAGAATGGAAAAAAATCTTTGAAAAGAATAACATAAATGAAAATTCGATACTTATTGGACATAGTGCTGGTTGTGCATTCATTTTAAGATATTTACAAGAAACAAAAAAGAAAGTGCATAAAGTTGTATTAGCAGCTCCTGCTTACGTAGAAGATGAAAGAACAAAAAGAATAACAGACCTATACAGTTTCAACTTAAGTTCAAAAACTAAAAACTGTTTAGATTCTTTAAGTATAATTTACTCTGATGACGATAATAAAGACATAATAAAAAGTGTAAAAGAAATAAATAAAATCTTAGGCGGCAAAATTACTGAACTTAAAGGCAAAGGACATCTCACTGAAGGAGATATGAAAACAAAAGAATTCCCAGAACTATTAAAAGAAGTTCTTGATCAAAAACAAGCTTACACAGAACATGGAATACTTGTAAATAGCTATGAATTCGATGGTTTAGAATCAGAAAAAGCAAAAGAAATTATAACAAAAAAACTTGAAGTTATAGAAAAAGGAAAACAAACAGTTAATTTTAGATTACGAGATTGGCTTATTTCAAGACAAAGATACTGGGGAACACCAATACCAATATATTACGATGAAAACAACAAACCTAAGCCCGTTCCTGAAGAAATGCTCCCCATAACTCTTCCTGAAGACGTAACATTTGAAGAAGGAAAAGGAAACCCCTTAGAAACCTCAAAGAGTCACAAAATAAATATTGAAGGAAAAGAATATCGATTAGAAACAGATACCATGGACACCTTTGTAAACAGCTCATGGTACTACCTAAGATACACAGACCCTAAAAATAATGAAACGCCATTCACTTCTCAAAAAGCTGATTACTGGTGTCCTGTTGATACATACATAGGCGGAAAAGAACACGCATGTATGCACTTAATTTACATAAGATTCTACACTAAATTCCTAAGAGATATAGGACTGTTAAACTTTGATGAGCCAGCAAAAAAATTATTCAACCAAGGCATGTTACAAGGCCCGGACGGAGAAAAAATGTCAAAATCAAAAGGCAACATTATATTGCCAGAAACCGTCTCTGAAAAATTCGGATTAGATAGCGCGAGAATGTTCTTAGTTTCTCAAGCCAGTCCAGACAAAGACATAAACTGGTCAGATAAAGGAGCAGAAGGAAGTCAAAGATTCCTAAACAAAATAATAAATTTCATAGAAAACTACAAAGAAACAAAAACACAAATAGAAACAAATTCAAAAGTAAAAAATAAATTACATGCAACAATTAAGAACGTAACAGAAAATATTGAAAACATGAAATATAATATTGCCATAATACAAATAAGAGAATTATTTGAACACTTAGAAAAAGGAATAAGCAAAACAGATTTAGAATGCTACATTAAACTCTTAGCGCCCTTTTGTCCTCACACAGCAGAAGAACTATGGGAAAAACTAGGAAATAAAAAATTAATATCCCTAGAAAAATGGCCAAAACACAACGAAGATTTAATAGATGAAAAACTTGATTACTTAGACGAATCAATAGACAACCTAAAAGAAGACTTAAGACAATTGCTAAAACTACTAGGAAAAGAAAACCCAGAAAAAATAAAAATAATATTAAGTCAGAAATGGAAATATGAATTCATAAAATTGTTCAAAGAGACAATAAAAGAAACAAGAAACCCAAAAGACATAATATCAAAAGTCATGAAAACAGAACTAAAGAAAAACGGGAAAGACATAATGAAATTAATACCTGCATTTCTAAAAGATGAATCAAAAATTCCCAAACAAACAATAAACTTAGAAGAAGAACTAAAAAACCTCAAAGACAACAAAGAAAACCTAGAAAAAGAATTCAACTGCACTATAGAACTAGAATTAGGAGATAAGTCAAAAGAAAACAAAGCAGGAAACGCAATACCAGGAAAACCTGCAATAATAATAAAATAAAAGTTTAATCAAGCTTTATTCTTCCATGTTCATATTTATCTTTTTTCTTGCTCTTAATTAAATCTTTAGTTTTCTTAGAACCTTCCTTTAACCTAGTTTTAAAAAACTCGCTTTTTTCTTTAAGCTTATCAGCAATCTTTTTCCTCATATCAAAAACATAACTTGATTCAGACGAAACATAATTAACATTATTTTTCTTACTTTTCTTTTCCGTATCAGAATAACCAGGAATACTAATCTTAGTATGCTTAAAATCATCTCTTTTGACTCTAGGTTGGACTTTGAATTTCTTATCTTTACTTTTTAATTTAGAATTCTTCTCATCATGAACCAATTGCAAATGATGCTTAACAACAATAAAAATGCCTAAAACAATAAAAATCCCGAATACAACATAGCTCACAACAACAACGCCAGAAAGTACACCTTTAGAACCTAACCCTGTTCCATTAACACTATTATTATCAGAACCACTAACAAAACCTGAATTTGAATTTTTAGATGAATCCTGATTATCTCCACTTATTTCATTATTAGACTGAGAAACAACAGATTTTTCTTCATGTCCAACAATAAAAGTACTAAGACCAGGACTATCTGCTTCAAACAAATAATTATCTCCAGAAACACCAGTATAAGAAGTACTCAAAGGCTTCCACTTTCCATCAGAATATCTATAAAGAACAATATCGTTCCTACTAATGCTCTGAGTTAAAACATAAGTTTTAGGAACTTTAAACCCTATTTTGACATCAGAAATATCTGAATCATCCAAATTCTCATGCTCAATCTCTAAAACCTGATACTTAACAAAACCAAAATCAGAAACATAAGAAGGTTCCTCTGAACCATCAAGCTTTTTCACACCAATTCTAACATTAGATCTTTCTCCATTCAAAGAAACCTTAACATTATTAATAGCAACACTCGAATAATCCTCAGACAACTCAATTGTTCCAGAAGCAGTCGTAAAAAGCTTAGAATATTCAACAACACCGCTAGTATCATCAGAACCCAAATTACTACCAGGACTGTTTGTGCTCGAACTAGTAGTAGAGCCTGGAGAAGAAACAGAATTAACAGTCAAAGTAAAAATGTTGCTTGTGGCATTACTATAGCCATCAGTAGCTCTAATATAAACCTCTCTTGAACCAGAATAACTAGATGAAGAAGTAAAAGAAACCAAATTATTACTAATAGACATAGAAATACTAGAACCATTTATCAAATAATAAGAAATGCTATCACCATCCGCATCCCTAAAATAATCATCAATCTCAAAAGCATCACTCTCACTACTGCCTTGATCCCAAGATAAATTAGGAATATCCTCAGCAGTATAATACGAAACAGGATTATTTCTTATAATGTTCCACTCATGACTAACATTACTAACCCCATTACTCACAATAACTGTAACATTATTATTTCTCATAGGAAGAACAGAATCAACAATATTAAAAGAAGTATCATTTTCAGAACTAGAAATAATACTTTCATTAACAAACCAATAAATAGTCATATTTCTATTATTGCCATCACAAACAGTTATATTAAGAACATAAGAAGAACCATTATTAACAACAAAATTGTTGATGCCGTCATAAGAATATATGATTGGAGGATAATCAATATCTGTTAAAATGCTAATATTTTTTTCAGCTAAACTATAATTGCCAAACTCATCAGAAACATTAACAACAACAGAATGATTCATCAAACAAGTAGCACTAGTATTCAAAGAAAACAAAGCACTAACATTATCAGAACTAACTAAAGAATAATCCGATTCATTAATAGTTGAAGAAACAGAATCATTATTAGCATCAGAAAAATTCAATCTTATATAAGCAATCTCTGACCTATTAAAAACAAAATCTG
The DNA here is from genome assembly GCA_021735165.1 of Candidatus Woesearchaeota archaeon. Lineage (NCBI taxonomy): Archaea > Nanobdellati > Candidatus Woesearchaeota > Candidatus Woesearchaeota archaeon. Next base: position 32,876 of record JAIPHP010000010.1, on the reverse strand, counting down.
TACCATTACTAAAATTAAAAACATTATGAATAATTGGAGCAACATTAGGAACAACACTCAAATTCCATCCAACAGAAGAATTGCTGAAATTATTGGAAACTATCAACGTCAAATTATAATCGGCATAAGAAGAATTACCTGAAAAATTGTACTCAGAACCATTAAGAATATTACTACCGTTCAAAAACCAATAATAATTCAAAGAATAACTATTAACATCACAAACGCTAACACTAAAACTCTGATTTTGAAACTCAGAAACACTAACATTACCATGCCATGGAGAACTACTTAAAAAAATAGGCGAATAATCAACAGGACTTAAAACAGTTATGTTAGCAGTATAATTAACGGAATTAGCTTCTTCATCAACTAAAGTAAATAAAACAGAATGATTGCCAAAACAAGACTCATCAGTACCCCTATAAAAAACAGACATATTTCGTCCATTACCAGAAATATTAGAATAATAAGAATCATTAATGCTTACCGTAACAAAATCGTCATCACTATCATTAAAATTCAAAACCAACGTAACATTATTAGGCCTGACAAAAGTTAAATTATCTGAACCTGCAAGAGTTGTAACATTAAAAATATTAGGCGCGGAATTACTAATGTTGTCAGAAACAGATAAAGTAAAAACAAAAGGCGTACTCGTATTATAATTATAAGCTTGAATCCAGTGCACGTTATCAGAAATTGTAACAGAAGAACTTAAATTAATACTGGTCTTATTAAAAGAATCATCATTGCTTAAAAATCTCCCTGTACTATTAAAAATAGATATATTGAAAACAGGTTCATAACTAGAATAACTAACAGAAACATTAAATAAACTATCAACATTAGATGTAAGCGCAAAATAAATGTTGTCTCCATCAACACTAATATTATCAGAAGGCCTCTCATATTCAGAATAAGAAGAAGTAAAATTACCAGTATAATCATAACTAATGGGCATTGTTGTGACAATAGGGAAAGAAATATTCTTAGAAACAGAAGAACTCCCATTATTGCCAAGCCCATACATTCTCAAAATACCTGCATAAGTACCAGGCACGGCATTAAAATAATCACTAACGCTGTAATTAATCTGAAAAGTAATGTTGCTATTAGCAGGAACAATTACTAAACTAGGAATTGAAAAATCAGATTCATTAAAATCAAAACCCGAAACTAAATCGTTAAAAGAATCAATAGCAAAAGTAAAATTAATTTCATAATTATTACGATTAAAAATAGTTAGATTAACAGAATTAGAACCATATCTATCAACAACAAATTCCCATCTATCAGAAGAAACTACGTTACTTGTAGGATCCGTATAATTAGCTAATGCATACATGTTAAGATTCAAAGCATTAAGAACATTAAGCTGACCTGCACCCTTCTCTAAAACACTTCCAGAAATATTATGTGAAGAAGCCATAAGCATTGCTCTAATTTGACTCGGAGTTAAGGAACCAAACTCTTCCAACAAAAGCGCAGCAGCGCCAGAAACATGAGGAGTTGCCATACTCGTACCTGAAATAGTAACATAAGTATTTCCGATGCTAGTGCTATAAATCAAATAACCAGGCGCAACTAAGTCAGGATCTAATCTTCCAAACGCACTAGGTCCACGAGCACTAAAACTAGCAACGTAATCATCACTTAAATCAGTATTTTGATAATCACTTGAAGCGCCAACACTAATTGCAGAAACAGCATCTGCAGGACTTCCAATAGTATTTACACCAGGACCAGTATTACCTGCAGCAACCACAACAATTAAACCATTGCTCGCCGCAGTATTTACTGCTTGACTAACCGCAGATAAACCTGTATTGCTATTTAAAAGATCCGCATTAATACCTGAAGAGATTGAAAGACTAGCAATATCCATATTATTATCAAGAGCCCACTGCAAAGAACTAAGAATTGCAGAAGTAAAACATGCACCCCCATAATCGCAAGCTTTCAAAGCGTAAAGTTCAGCATCCTTAGCAATACCTGTAATGGTTCCATTACCTCCAACTATACCTGCAACATGAGTTCCATGATAATGATCATCCATAGGATCTTCATTTCCCTCAAAAAAATCATATCCGCCCTTAATTTTAGAACAAGAAGACCAATTATAAATAGTGCTAGACGTACCATTAAGAACTCGATCAATAATAAAACCTTGCTTTGAAACCCCGCTATCTGAATCTAATACTATTCTAGTAGTATTCCCTGAAACATGAGGGCTCCAAACACCAGTCATATTACCAGTATAATTAGCAACTAAACTTCCGCCACCATCATATACATAAATATAATCATACCCTCCTTCTAATTCCAACAAACTAAAATGAACACTAATATTTTCAAAACCAGGCATCGTAATATTCCACTCATGTGAAGTATTATCCGTATATGGATGACCAGACTCAACAACTAACCCATCATACGCAATAGTAGAGTTAACAAGTTCAGAATCAGTTTCATTCAAAAAGATAGGGGTACCAGTGTAATTAATCTGTCTAGGGTTGCAAGCTCCTAAACTTTCATGAGTATAATCAATTCCAGTATCAATGACTGCAACCTTTACGCCTCTGCCTGTAATATTATAATTAGATTCTACAATTGAAGCACCAACACTATCTCTGCTAGTTGTCAAAGCAACCTCATATTCTGACTTAATAGGCGTTAACTGAATCATTGTATCTTCAAAAATTTCATATTTTAAACCGGAGTCTTCAAGCTTCTTTAAACCGTCTATAGTTAAAACACCTGAAAAACCATTAATTATAGGCAAATTTTGAACATTAGATGCTTCATTAGAAGCTAAAGAAACACCAAACTTGGAACTCTTCTTTTTTTCAGGTTTGTGCTCTAAAACTTTAACTATGACTCTAGCGTTTCCCTCATTAAGAATCTTTTCTTCAACAGAATCGTAAACGACATTTGAAGGAACTGCCATGGCAGAAACATTAAACACTAAAAAAATCAACAATATCATACCAAGAAATTTCATCATAATGCTTCCCTCAAATCCTCTCTACATACAAAATAAACCTTTAATTTTTAAATATTTTGCAACAAAAGACGTCAAAACTTTAAAATTCTATAATTAAATGCTTAAAAATAACCCTTGTTACAGCTAAAAAAATAAAAATAAATTTACTTCAAATCTATCTTTACTCCTCCAATCCGCCCAGCAATCAAATTATAAACCCAAACGCTAAGTGCACCGAATACAAAACCAATCAATCCGTAAAAGACAGGCATGATAATTATAGACGCAACGCCAAACGCAATCCCTAAAAAAGGTGTTGCAACAGGACTGATACTTGCAATTATGGTCATGAAGATTCCAATTAACAAACCAACCATTGCAGAGATAATTCCTTGAATTAATGCTGCACTAAAAACATCTATTTTCTTAATTTCTTTCATATTATCTACCTCCAAAAAAATATTATTGAACCTAAAAGTATTCCTGAAATAATAAAAATCCAAAGAATACTAAGCTTAAGAGGATCTTTATGAATTTCCTTATCAAAAGAAAGTAAAGTTATAGCCAAAAAGAAAAAAACTCCGAATAATCCGAACCAAAAATAATCAGATTCAACCATTAACAAAATATTAAATAAAACGCCTAAAGGAGCTATAATTTTAAAAAAACCCATCATGCCCTTTCCAAATTCTTCTTCAACAAACACTTTATCTTGTATTTTTTGAGGTTCTTTTGGTTTTTGTAAATCTCTAACCTGAACTTCTGGAAAACTTACAGCTACATGTTCACAATTATTGCACTTATATGAAAAAATACCTCCTGCAACTAAAGCAGGTTGAGAATAATCATGCACGACATCAACAGACCCACACTTAGGGCAAACCATCACATAATCCTTTTGATTCATAATCTTTTTTTTAAGTATTGGGTTTTAAATAATTTGTTGTTTAAAAGGGTGCGTTGCAAATATCTGTATTACCTTGGAGTTGTATTCAAAGCGCTAAAAATCTTCAGAACACAAATATTAAATCAGAATATTTATTAATAAATGCACAGATAAAAACTTTTATGAGAACTCAAATCCTTATGATTCACGGCGGCATGACTTTTAAATCTAAAAAAGACTACATTAATCATTTGAGAACAAGAACCATTTCTCTTGATAAATATTATAGTTGGACAAAAGATTATATGGATAAGTTACTCGGAAAAAAATATGAAATAATTAGGCCAAGAATGCCTTTACAAGATAATGCTAAATATGCTGAATGGAAAATTCATTTTGAAAGATATCTACCCTTATTAAAAAACAATGTAATTCTTATTGGCAGTTCGTTAGGAGGTATCTTTCTTGCAAAGTACTTATCAGAAAATAAATTTCCTAAGAAAATTAAAGCATTATTATTAGTTTGTCCTCCTTATGACAACACAATTTCTGGGGAAGATTTAGTCGGTGGATTTAAGCTAAAAAAAGATTTATCAATGATTGATAATTGTTCTAAAAGTGTTCATTTGTTCTTTTCAGAAAATGATCCCGTTGTTCCGCCTAGTCAAACAGAGAAATACAAAAAGAAATTAAAAAAAGCAAATATTCACATTTACAAACATATTCCAGGGCACTTTCAGATTTCTAAGTTTCCTGAAATAATTAATATAATAAAAAAGTTATAAAAATGGAAAGTTCAACAGTATTTGCATTGATTCTTGGAATACTTTTCGTTGTTTTATTAGGTCATTTCCGATAAGAATAAAAACGTTTACGTGTAAATCTATTTGATGTAATCTTCAATATTCTTATGATCTAAAACAATTCTTTGTTTTATATCTATTTCATCCATTAAATTTTTTTGAATGTTTTGAATATAAGTTGAAAGAGCTCTGGCTCCTGAACCATCATAAAAAGCTTTCCACGCGATAAAATCAAGAGCTGAATCTTTAAAATCTATTTCAAGATTGTAAGCATCAAAAAATTTTTTTGTTTTAATAACTAAATTATTCTCTGGTTCTATTAATATTTTTTTTAGCTCTATAGCTTCAAGCTCTTTTACAAATGTTCTGAAAGGGATTCTGCCAACAAGTTCATTTATGAGCCCATACTGTCTTAGATCTTTAGGAGTTACTTGAGAATAAACATTTATTTCATCTAATTCGTAGTTTTTATGAGTATTATGAGTTACAAAGCCTACATCGTTTTTTTTATGAGAAGAATATCGTTCTAAAACCATGTCTTTAAGACTTGGTATGTTTTCTTTTTCATTGCCTAAAAATGCTCCTGCGCATATAAAAAGTATGTTTTCTGTGTTAATTTTTCCTTTTTGGGTTAGAATATTTTTTCCTTCAAGAACTTTAAGTAAATCATATTGAACTTCAGTGGTTCCTACAGAAGAGTCTCTTGTCACAGGAGCTAATTTGTCAATTTCATCAATGAAAACAATTCCTTTTTCTATTTCATTTATAGTGTAGTTTTGAACGAAATTTTTAAAATTTTGATCTATTTTTTCACCTACATACCCTGACGCGGTTAGTGCTGTTGCATCAATTGATAACATGGGCAACTTAAGAATTTTGGAAAGGTTGCTTACTAAATATGTTTTTCCTGAACCACTTGGTCCGAATATTAGGACATTAGATTTATCACCAACACCTTTATTTATTCTTGATTGATGTATAAATCCTGCAGCTGCAAGAACATTTTTTGCTTCGTATTGATTCACAACATATTTATCTAGTTCTTTAATAATTTCTTTTTTTGAAAGAAAACCTTTTTGTGTTCTTACTCGTGGTCTTGAAGCATATGTGTTCGTATTTGAGTTTTTTGCATAATTCGTTGATTGTTCTCTTTTTGAGGAATTTTCTTTATTGTGTGGATTTTGAGATTCTGGACTTTTTTTGGAGTTGCTAGTTGTATTTTCAGAGGTGGTTTCTTTAGAGTTGTAGTTTTCTTTAGATTTTGTTTCTTTATTATTTGTTTCTTTATTTTTTTCTATTTGAGACTTGTCCGACATTAGTTTGTGGAACAAAATTAAAATATTAATTAAATTATCTTTCATTGTTTTAGAATACTTAAACTTATTTTTAATATTTATCAGCCAGAATTCGGAAAAAAACTATAGATTTCCGAAAATTCTGCGGTTATTAATTTTTTTCTCTGATTCTATTTATTCTTGCAGTGGTGCATGAATATTATTATCATCATGAACGCTGTAAATGCCATTAAAGGTATTGTGATATACCCATAATGAAAAGCATACTTTGAAGTGCAGCTCACAGCGTCTGCTGAACAACTTGTTATTATTGAGAGTCTTTGTATGCTGTAGTGATATAGTGCTATTAAACTACCTATTATGCTAATAGGGATGACGTAATTTTTTATCTTGTAATCTTTTTTGTATAGAGCAATTCCTAATATCAAAACTAATGGGTACATAAGTATTCTTTGATACCAGCATAGTTCGCAAGGCGTATAATTGGCGATTTCTGAATAAAATAGGCTTCCTAACATCGCCATTAGTGCCGTTATTAATGAGAATTTTAAAGCGTTTTTGGTGAAGAACTTACTTATTTTGTTTTCTTTGCTAAATAGTTTTATGTAAAGGGCATGTACTAAAAATAGAATTATAAAAATATTGCCTACTAGTGTGAGTGTTGATAATATTATATTTCCGGTTTCTATGACCATAGAAATTCAAATTAAGGTTTTAATTATAAAGTTTTTGAAGAATGTATTGATATGAACTTTTTTTGAGAGTTTTTGTAAAAAGAGGGTATACTTTTAGATTATACTTTCAAACTTGTGACTTTGCTTTGTCCGTGTTCGTTCATGCTTATGCCGTATAGTTGTGTTGCTTCTCCTATCACTCCATCATTATGAGAAATCATTATGTACTGGGCTCTTCTGCTGTATTGTTTAACTAGTTTTGCGAGTCTTTCACTATTTTTTTTGTCAAGTGCTGCGTCTACTTCGTCTAAGACGTAAAATGCTGCTGGTTCGTGTTCTTGGACGGCAAAAATAAATGCTAAGGCAGTCATTGTTTTTTCGCCTCCGCTTAATGAACGTATGTCCATGTATTTTTTTCCGGAGAGTTTTACTTTTATCATCAGTCCTCCGTTGAATGGGTCCTTTTTATCTTCTAAGTCTAATGTTGCTGTTCCTTTTGTGCTTAGCGTTCTAAATATTTCTTTAAAATTGTGGTTTACGACTTCATATGTTTTCATGAATAATTCTTTTTTCTTTGAGTCTACTTCGTTTATCATTATTAGTACGTCATTTTTTTCGCTATTAAGTTTTTCTTTTTTTTCTGTTAATTTAAAGTATTCTTTTTCTACGTTTTCATATATTTCAAGGGCTTTCATATTTACTGCGCCTATGCTTTCTCTCATTTTTTCAAAGTCTTTTATTTCTTTTTTTATTTCTTCTATGGGTTTATTTTTGTATAGTGGTATTCCTTCATACTGTTTGTATTCCTCTTCTAGTCCTGCTAATTCTGCTTTTACTTTTGCATTTTCCATAGCAATTAGGTTCATTTTTTGTTCTTTTTGTCTGTTGTCGTCATTTTCTTTTAATATTTGGTTTTCTAGTTTGTTTATTTGGTCTGTTAGTTTATTTCTTTTGTTGAATAGGTCTTTGAATTGCGCATAGAATTTTTTTTCTGATTCTTCTTTTTCTTGTAGTTCTTTGGTTTGTGTTTTTACTAAGTCTTTTAGATTTTTTTGTTCATCTTTAAAGTCTTTTTCTTCTTTGTCTAGTTGTTTTAATATTTTTTGTAGGTTTTCTCTTTCAGGCCCTAGTATTGTATCTCTTTGGGCGTCTGTGTTTCTTATTTCCATGTTTAGTTGTTGGATGTTTTGGTTTAGTTCGTTTTGTTGTTGTTCGTAGCTTGTTAGTTCTGCGAGTAACCTTGGATTTCTTAATTGGTTGATTTGTTCTCTAAATGTTTGTTTTTTTATTTTTAATTGGGCTAGTTCAGAATTTTTTTTCATTATTTCATTTGTCAATTGGTCTATTGTTTTTTCTTTTTCTTGCAGTTCTTTACTTATGTCTTTTTTCATTGATTTGTCTGCAGTGGTGTCTTCTGAGTCTAGTCTTAGAATTTTTTCTAGTTTTATTATATCTCCTTCTAGATTTGCTTTTAGTTCTCTTAATCTTGTTATTAGTTCTTCGTTGTCTGTTCTTTTTTGTTGCAAGCTGATTGTTACGTTCTCTAGTTCTGTTATTTCTTTTTCTAATCTGTCTAGTTTTTCTTTTGTTTCTTTTTCCATGAAGCCGACTTGTCTTTCTCTTTGTCTGTGACCTCCTTGCATTGCTCCGCTTGTTTCTATTAGGTCTCCGTCTAGTGTTACCATTCTTATGGTTCCAACACCTATTTTTCTTGCAGTTGTTATGTCTTGAACTACTAGTGTGTTTCCAAATACGTATTGAAATGCTTTCTCGTGCTTTTTGTCGTAGGAAATAAGGTCTATTGCAGGGCCTATTACTCCTGGTGTTTTAATATTGTTTTGTTGTTGATCAGTATTTGTTGTTCTTATTTTGTTTAAAGGTATGAATGTTGCTATGCCTCCTCTTGTTTTTTTTAGGTAGTTTATGCATTTTGCCGCTGTTTGATCTGAATCGGTGACTATGCTTCTCATTCTTCCTCCGGCTGCTACTTCTAAGGCTAGCGCGTGTTCTGCTTTTACATTTCCCAGTTCTGATATCAGTCCGTATACGCCGGGGTCTTTCATGCTTAGAACTGTTTGTATTGCTTGTCCTCCTGCTAGGTGTTCTCTAATGCTTTGAGTTCTTGCTTTGAGTTTGGTTTGTTCTTCTTTTCTTGATAGTAATTTTTGATGTGCGTTGCTTATTTGACTTGCTAGACTTGAGTCTTCTGTTAGTGATTTGTTAAGGTCTAGCGCTGCTTTTTTGAATTCTATTTTGTATTGTTTTAGTTTTTCTAGTTGTCCTTTGTTTTCTTTTTCTATTTCAAGCATTTTCTGCATTTTTTCATCTATTGTTTGCAGTCTTGTTTCTACTTTGTCTTTTTCTCTTATTGTTTCTTGTTGTTTATCTCTTAGTTTGTTTATTTCTTCTTGTGTGATTTCTATTTTTTGATCTATTTCTTCTATTTGTTTGTCGAATTCAGAAGCGTTCTCCATTTTGTTTTTCTTTTTGAATTCAGAAATTTTTTGTTGTATTGTTTTGATTTGTGTTTCTTTATGTTTTATTTTTTCTTTGAATTCTTTTTTTGAGTTTTCTAGTATTTTGAGTTTTCCTTCTATTTCTGTGAAGCTTCCTGTTTGTTCTTTTCTTCTGGTTTCTATTTTTTCTAGTTCTTGGTCTATGTTTTTTATTCTTTGGTTGTTTAGTGCTAGGTCTACTTTTAGTTGTTCTACTTTTTTGTGTATTTCTACTTGTTCTTTTTCTCCTTTTTGTTCTACTTCTTTGTTTATTTCGTTGACTTGTTCTTTTGTATTTGTTATTTCTTCTCTTCTTAGTTGTATTTGGTCTTCTGATTTTGCTATTTCGTTTTTGTAATTTTCTATTTCTTTTTCGTGTTTTTCTTTTGTTGCTGTTTTTTCTTTTGATTGTTTGTCAAGCATTGTTGCTTTGTTTCTTTTTATTTTGTCGTCTAAATCTTTGAATTTCATTGCTTTGTCTCTGTCGCTCTTTAGTTCTTTTAGGTAGGTTTTTCTTTCTGCAAGTATGATTTCTGCTTCATTCATTTTTTGTTCTACTCTGTCTAGTTCGCGTATTGCTTTGAGTTTTTTTTCTTCGTATATGCTTATGCCTGCTATTTCTTCTATTATTTGCCTTCTTTCTGTTCCTGTCATTTCTACTAGTTTTACTATGTCTCCTTGCAGTATTATGTTGTATCCATCAGGGTTTATTTTTGATTTGCTTAGCATGTCTAGAATTTGTTGTCTTGTTCTGTTTTGCCCGTTTATTTTGTATACTGATTGTCCTGATTGTTTTATTATTCGTGTTACTTTTATGATTTTATCTGTGTTGTTGAATATCTTTTTTGTGTTATCAAAGTATATTGAGACTTCTCCTTCTTTTGCAGGTGTTTTTTTCTTTCCACCATTGTATATCAGATTCGCGGTTTTTTCTGCACGAAGACCTTTTGATCCTGCTTTTCCTAATACGAAACATATTGCGTCTAATATGTTTGATTTTCCGGATCCGTTTGGTCCTAGAACACAGTTGAAATCGTCACCGAAGGGGATTTCTGTTTTATTTGCAAATGATTTGAATCCTTTGAGTTCGAGTTTTAAGACTTTGGTCATTGTTTTTTCACTGCCTCTTTTAGTATTTTCTTTGACAATTTAGTACTATTTAAATTTATCTTAAATTATTTTTGTTTGTGTAAAAACAGCTTTTTTTTAAATAAAGCTTTAATGTTTGTTTTTGCTTCGTGTTTATTTTAGTTTTGTTTTTTAGTTTTGTTTTAAAATCAATGAAACTTTTATAACAACTTTTTATAATGATGTTTTATGGTGTTTTTTTATATAGGTTTTTTATGTTTTTTTCTTTAATTAGTTCTCAATTCTTCTTTAATTCTTTTGTATTTAAAAAATTGTCGAGAAAATAAATCAGGGACTTGAATTTACTAATTATTGGTGGTGACGCAAATTTATATATATTTAATTTTCCAAAGTTATAATTATTAACGATTTTAGTGTTAAAATTGTTATTCAAGATAGCGAGGGGGTTGCTAATATGAACAACAAGCTTGTAAATTATGGGTTATTAATTATTTGTTTGATTATTTTTACAACAACAGTTTCTGCTGAGACTCTAGTTCTCAATTTGAACAGTCAAGTTTATTCAACAGGAGAATCCGCTAAAGTTTTTGGCTATACTTTAGATGATAACTTTGGCGCACTAAATAGTACGCCTATAAGTATCTATTACGATGGAACCCTAGTATATTCTGGAGCAAGTGATATTAATGGATACTTTGAATATTATATAAATAATGTATCTATAGGATCTCATAATGTTACTGCTAATACCTCCCAAGCAGAGCAGTTCTTAACATTTAGTGTTGTTCAAGCCAAGCCCACTTATCAAATCATTGCAAGTTCATTAGTTGTTCCTTTTAGTAATCCAGTTCTTAATTTTACTGTGAACGAATATGAAGGTTTAGTTCTCACATCAAATCCTTATAATTATACAGTTTTCTATGAAAATGGTTCTACAGTAAATACTTATGCAGGTATTAGCGGTGTATCTGAGCTTTTGACGCTTCCTTCAGTTGCCGGAACTTATACTATAATTGTGAATGGCCAAAAATCTTTTACGGTGTCAGTTGCAAAATTCACTCTTAAATTCAAAATAACGGACTCTGTAGGTAATCTTAAAGACACTTTTAAACCAGGAGGCATTGCTTATTTTGAAGTAGAAGGATACTCTAATGGACAAAGAATTACTAATGCTACCGTTACCGCAAAAGTTACTGATCCAGCAGGAACTGTTAAAACAGTTTCGTTTGCTGAATCAAACGGTATTTACAACGGCAATACTAATGTTACTCAAACAGGCACTCCTATACAATTAAGAGCAGGAGAGTACAATGTTGAATTCATAATGAGAGATAGATCCAATAACGAACAAAAAGTTTTTGGATTCTTTAAAGTTTTAGGTTTAAATGTTGATGTTGATTTGGTAGATAAAAAACCTTATGTTTCTGGTGAAGTTGCAGAGTTTGATTTGATAGTAAAAGATTTAACAGACGGTACTCTTTTAGATCATGATGAGGTTACTTATTTTTTCGAATTAGAACAAAACGGCAAATTTTATGATGTTAGTAGCGTAGTTGCTTCTTCAGATTCAGATCCTACAACAACGTCTGTAGTTGCATATACGGTTCCTGCTTCTTTAGAAGATGGCGCTTATTTTTTAAGGGTTAAAGCAGTAAGTTCTGGAAAATCTGGAAGTTCTAATGAATATTTTGAAGTTTCTAACACTCAGTTATTTATGAAATTAACAGATTATTATGATGGATTCAGAGATATTTTTAATCCAGGAGAATCTGCAAAAGTCAAATTTGAATCAAATACTAATCTTTCATTTGCTGTGCTTGAGATTTATAATAGAGATGGCGTTCTTCAAAACACTTATAATGTTAGCATTTCTTCAGAAAGCTCTAGCGAAATTTCTTTTAATGTTCCACAAACAACTGAGAAATATAGAGCTAAATTAACAGTAACAACAAGTGATGGAAACACAGTTGTAAGGGACAGATGGTTTTCTGTTCAAAATTATCAATCTTTTATGGATATGAGAAATTTAAATAATGAATTTCAGTTCGGTTTTCAAGCAGGAGAAAATTTTTTAGGACATATCAATGTTTTTGACATAGTTAATAATGAACCTGCAGATCTGACTGGTTTTACTGTTAAAATAGATAAGCTTGTAAATGAAGAAAATCAAAAAGAATACGCCAATGTTAATGCCATAAAAAATAATAGTTTAAGCGATGAAGATGTAGGCATATTAGTATACAAGATACTGCCTCCCTCATTAGATAATGGTATTTACAGAGTTGAATATACTTTAGTTGACACTGCAGGTAAAAGCTTTAATGGAGAAGGCTGGTTTGGAATAAGTGCTTTTGACGTTGATGTTTCAACTTATGGTTCTAATGGTCAGAGAAAAGAAGTATTCGCCTCAGGTGAATCAATAAACATTTCTATTCAATTATCTACAAACAAAAATGGAACTGCCAGACTCCACAGAGATTTTTATCCAGAAGCAACTTTTGAAGTAATAAATGGAAAAGGTTCAGTGGTATTGTCAAGCACTGCAAGCTCAAATAGTTTGAAACTTCCTTCCGAATCAGGTTTCTACGGTTTTGGAATAGATGTTGAAACAGATGATGGAGAATCAGGATTAGGTAATGGATTCTTTGAAATTAGAAATTTGAATTTCAGAAGCATTAATGTAAGGAACAACGGAAAATTTGCTCCTGGCGATAATATAATTGCAGACGTAACAATAGAAAAACAAGGTTCATTAGTAAATCAAACAAATGTTACTGTGGCAAGAGTTTTTAGAGCATCAGATTTTTCAGATGTCACTTCAAGAATTACAGATACAGGTGCTGCGCTTACAGATCAATATGGTGTCACTACGATTACGCTTTTACAAAATAGTAATTTAGAACCAGGAGAATATTTTGTAGAACTACAAGCATCAAAAGGCACAGATTTAACATTTGGCGGATTTGGATTTAGAATAGTGGAAGATAAAATAATTGTAACAATAAATGATGCAGACAAACAATTTAGCCAAACGGACAATATTGAAATAAATGTTAAAGTAACACATCAAAATGATACTCCAAAATCAAATGTTACCGTCAATTTAACAGGACTGATGAATTTCAATACATGGGCTCCAGTTGCAGCAAACAAACAAGCAACAACTGCTTCTAACGGAGTAGCAACAATAACAGTCTCTGCAGCAAACTACAATCCAGGAAGGTACGCTCCAATCCTAAGCATACAAGAAAATTCAGGCAACTTTATAGGATTTGGCTCTGGAGAATTTGAAATTAAACCCTTTGATACAACAGTTTTCTTCACAGATAACAAAGAATCATACTCAACAGGAGAAACAATCTATGTAAATATAAGCGTGACAGGAGACGCAACTGTAACAACCACAATTAAAGACATAACAGGAAACACTGTAAGTGGAATAGATTATTATTATTCAAACAACCTTTTAACTATAAATAATGAACTAACTCCAGGACCTTATTTTGCGGATGTAAGCATAACTCAAAGTGGAAAAACAGTAACCAAAACACTATGGTTTGATGTAATTGCACCATGGATGCAAATAAATCCTCCTTTAGACCCAACATTTGGCTCTAGCGATACTATAAACATAAATTACACCGTTTTTACAAATGGTGTAAATGGCATAAATGATGCTAATGGCACAATAAATATTACGACAATAGAAAATATGTGGACTGGAGAAGAAATCCCTGTAGGCATATCTTTTAACGGAGAAGGAAATGATATTTATTCATTAGATTTAACTTCATACGCGCTTAGTTCAGGAGACTACTTGTTAAATTTTGAAATACTAGAAAATCCAGAATTTACAAACAACATGTATTTTAGAATAGATAATAATGTAAGAATATTCGTCGAAACAACAACAAATTCAAGCACCCGAAATGCAACAATAAATTTCACAATCAATGGTCTGAACACTCCAGACATATGGCTTGAAGGATACTGGAACTATCAGACTTGGGAATATACAGATGTGGATCCTGATCAACTAATGGCTTTTGGCGGAACAACAGAATTCCAACTAACAAATTTAGAAAACGGATTTTATGAAGCAAACTTTAGAATAAATGAAAGCGGAGAAGTATATTATTGGAACGCTTTCTTTGACATAAGATACAAAGATGTACAAATAGACGCACCAGAACAAGCTAACGTAAATGAAATGGTACAATTCAACATAACTTCAAGCTTAAATAGAACAACAAATTTTTGGATACTAGATCCATTTACAGGAAATGAATTACTAAAAAGAACAATAAGCCCGGGATTAACAAACATAAATTACACTTTTGACTACAACGGAAACTTCGTTTACAGCTACGGCGACACAAAATGGGATGCATTTCCTAACGGAGAAAACATAAGAATAATACAATCAGGATTCAATGTAAATTGGCCTCATGGAAACAACAGATACGTATTAACCGATAATAGAAACTTCACATTTAACGTATCTTCAACATTAGCGAATGCATCATTAACTTTAACTTTCAAAAACTTATTTACAGGAACAAAAACTATAAAGACAGACCTTACAACAGCAGAAACCTCAAATCAAAACAAAATATTTAGTTACAGCTTAAACGACTTGAATCTAACATCAACAGGACCTCACGATATAATACTGGAATTAGATGATGGCTCAACAAAAAAACCAAAAGAATACTTCTTCATAGACATATACCCGGACAACTATGAAGCATGGGCATGGACTACACAATGGGAATACCAAGCAGGAAACCCTGCACAAATACAAGTCGATATATATAATATAACAGACAACTGGCAACCTGTAACTGCAGAAAACATAGATTTGGCAGTTCTAAAAGATATTTATTGGAGTGACATGGACTCTAGTAGATACACATTTACAACTTCAGGAAACACAGCAAACATAACAACGGACAACTTTGAAACAGGAAACTACCACGCAGAACTAAACGTAACAATAGGAGGAACTCCAAGAATTATACCTGTCGATTTCTTTGTAAAAGGAAATGATAATCTAGAAGTATTTTGGGACCAGGCAAAATGGGATTATTCAACATCGGAAAATTACACTTTGATAGTAAAAGTAAGAGATGCAGGTCAACCAGTCTCAGGAGTTCAAGCACAATTTGTTAGGTTAGAAACAAGACCTGAAAATTGGGATGATGAACCAACACAAATAGTAGTTCCAACATCCGCATACAGTTTCACACCTGAAAATCAAACAGCAACTAATGGCTCCGTAGAATTCAAAATGGACTTATCGCAAATACCAAGCTTAGAAACAGGAGGATACACAGGACGACTGCTTGTGGGAGGACAAACAATATGGTTTGATTTCCAAGTAAGAACATACGCAGTAGACGCATACACAACAGAATGGGAATATGGTATAACTGACACAATAGAACTTAATGCAAGAGCAAGAAATATAGACGACTGGCAACCAATAGAAGAAGATGGAAATATACAAATAGAAAAAATACTAAAACACGAACCAGGAACTTGGGAACCTCAAGAAATTCCAATAAGTGCATTCGGATTAACATCCTCGACGTTTGATGTGACTGACGGAGAAGCCCTAATAGAATTGCAGCCAAATGCTTCAGCGCTTTTATTAGATAATGTGTATGAATTTGAAATCAAACTAAAAATGAATTTAACATCAAGCGGAGTCTCAAATGGTTGGTCATGGTTCAGACTAAGCAACGGCACAAAACCAAATGCTCAAATCATAGATGGAACAGGATCTGTACCGGATGTAATTTTTGGAGGACAAAGTTATACTTTACAATTAACAGGCGCAACAAATGCAACCTTAAGAAACATATGGGGTCCAAACGGGAAATCCTATAATGAACCTCTAATAAACACAGGAAGCGCTTTGGAATTAAACTTTACAACACCTCAATTCCCTGGTTGGTACACCATGGAAATAGAAATAATAAGAAGTGAAGGATTCTCAGAATTCATATACGAAGACTTCATAATAGGAAGCGGAACAGAAATGACAACATTCATGCCTAATGGTGAAAACATAATACCTGAAATAAATTTTACAGTGGTTGCTGAATTATTTGGAGAATCAGACGAAGATCCATTTTGCCCAGATTGTAACTCAGGTTCTTGGTTTGGACCATTAGCTAACAAAACAATAACATTAGTCGGTATAAAAGACCTACAAACATTCCAATTAATAGATGTATCTCATCTTGGAATAAACCAAACAACAAACGACTTCCCTGACTTTATGATATCTGGCGGAGATCAAAGTAATGAAGACAACGTTATTTGCTATGATTTAGAAACCGAAGAAGAGTGCGACACAAAAGATTATTGCGGTTGGTTATATGATGATCCTTCAGAAACATACTTCTGTCAAGATCTATCTGTCGTGTGCGGAATAATAGATTCAGAACAAGAATGTGTCAATACTGGTTGTTCATGGAACATGGACTCTTGCATGTATTCAGGAGAACAAGACATGATGGGCGGAGGCCCGGGAGAAGGAGAAATGATGGGACCATATGAAATGCCAGGCATGGCAGTATTCACATTAAACCCTACAATACTAAACTTAACTCAAGGAAAAAAATACGATTTAGTATTTGAATACATAGATGATGATAGTGAAGAATACCAAAAAACACAATTCGTACAAGTAGAACAATTCCACGTATCAATATCAAAAAATACAGTTAATTTGCAACCAAAAAGCACACAAAATGTGTGGGTGCTAGCAGCAGATTTACAAGGAGATCCGCTAACAAACTGCACTATAAGATTCACAGGAATGTACGATGAGAAAAATTACCAACTAGTAAAAACGATGAATGTAACAGGAAATGTAACAGGAAATGGAACTTACGAATTTTCATACATAACACCTTCCTTGCCAGGTCAATATCTTGTTGAAGGAACAGCATCATGCACAATAAACAATGAAAGAAAAAGACAAGACATAGCTTACTTTATAGATGTTGGAACAAAATCCCTACAAGTAGATATGAAAACAAAATTTGCTCCAGGAGAAAATCTAAAAATAGATATAACAACAACTGATAGAAACGGAAATCCAATAAGTCAAAAACTAGACTTGACTCTATTCCACGATTTAGACTATGAAGGATCAATACTGCCTTTAAGCGGAGTAGATTGCACTTCTTTAGAAGCTGCACAAAGTTGGGAATCTGGAGGAGGATGGGCTCCTAATAGCAACTTGCAACTAGAGACAAATAGTTTGGGAAAACTAGTATTAGAATTATGTCCTCTGCCGGACGGAGAATACTTCGTAGACATATTTCCTCTAATGGAATTTATGGAATTCAATGATCAAAGAGAGGACATAGGATATTTCCAAGACTTCATCGTAAGCTCAGGAAACATAGAGGTTAATTCAGACTTAACTTACACCATAGGAGACACAGTAACATTAAACATAACAGTTACAAATGACTACGGAGAACCAATCAACGGAACCTTAACCACTATAGAAGCATTGCTTGAAGACTTAACAGGATTCAGCGAAATAATAGTATATGAAAATGAATCTCTAAATCTACCTTTAACACAAGGAAACGTAGAATACTCATTTACAATACCCTCGCAAGGAATAGATGAAGAAACAGAAAACATAACAAATATAACAACAGGACCTGTAAACGTGCTCTTAAGAGTAATAGGTGCAGATGGAACATCATACTCTACAGATAATTTACAATTTGTAATAATGGATGATAACGTTTCAACAATAACTGCAAGCGAAACAGTAGGCGTCAATGAACTAATAGACATACATATAGAATCAACAAATGATAACAGACTAAAAGCGATGATGGGAATGTTCTTCCTAAAAGACAACACAGAAAAAGAAAAAGAATGGTTCGTAGAAGGAGGCGTATTCCTAAAGAATGATTCTGAGAATAACAAAAGCTACGCAGATTTCAAAATATTAAGTCCGTCAGAACCAGGAGAATATTATTTAGGAATGCCTATAATGGACATATCAGCGTCAATGGACTCAGAAGGAGCATTTCAAAAAATACTCATAACGCCAATAACAGTAAAAGTAGAAACACAAACAGTAAACGGAACAGTACATTACCTAGAAAATAACTCTCCAGTCTACAACGCAAAAATAAAAATAGGAAAAGCAGAAGTCTTTACAAATGCACAAGGACAATATTCTGTGAATGTAGCAAAAGGATTCAAACAACTAATCTTAGAGAAAAAAATGAGTGATGGAACAAAATACTTCGTAAAATCCGATAACTTACTAAACATAACACAAGACGTCTCAAACCTAACAGTTTACATATACGACATAAATATGGATGCGGAACTAAACGAAACAATAATACAAATAACTCCATCAACAAACTTGACAACAAAAAAAATACTAGTAACAACAACAATGAACAACACAGGAAACAACTTCGTAGACTTAGATAATTCAGATTTAAGCGTAATAGCCGCATCTGAAGAACTAATAACTACAAATGTAACTCTAAATGAAACAACAATAGAAACAACAGAAGTAACGCCAGAAAACATAACTAGAACTGAACCTTACAAAGTGCTAATACAACTCAAAAAAGATGTGACAAATGAAATTTCAATAATACTGCAAAATTCCCAAATTCAAAACGCAACAATATCCGCGCTATTAGAAAAAGAATACGAAGTAAACTCTTCACTAAGCGGAGGAATAATACAAAATTACTGCGGAGACGGAAGATGCGCGATAGAAGAAATATCAACTTGTTCCATAGATTGTAGTGGAGTTACAGACATATGCGGGGATGGAAATGTAACAGGATCAGAGAATTGCGACGGACAAAACGTTAACGGAATGACCTGTTCAAATTTCGGATACACATCAGGAACACTAGGATGTATAGATGATTGCAGAGGATGGAATTTTAGCCAATGCGTATGGGAAACCCCCGGAGACTTAAATGACACAAACCAAACAAATGAAACCCAGGAACTAGAAGAACTAATAATAAATAATGCGAATACAGTAGCAAATGACACACACATGCTATTTGAATTCCAAATAGAAAACTTATCTAATTCGCCTTACTGCAATGGAACTTCAATAACAGAAGAAGAATTCGAAGAATGGGTAGTGGGAATAAACAGCACTAACGGTGGATGCGACGACGAGGGTTGTTGGCTTGAAGAAGACTACGCAGCAATAATAAGCGTGAATAGCTCAGGATACAAAGAAAACGAACTAGAATACTGGAACGGATCTTCAATGACTGTAAATGAATCAAAAACATTCTCTACAGAAATATCTTGCCAAACAAACCAAATCTTCATAAACATACTAAAAGAAGACATAGGAATAACATGCGGAGTAATACAACTACGATACGAAACATGGTATGGTGATGACTCCACGGAATTCTACAACATCCAAGACAGCCTACTAGATTCAATTGGTATTACCTGCGAACAAGAACCTTTACCACAATCAGAAAGACAAGAACTAAACATAACAAACGCAGTAATAAACAAAAATGATACAACAACAGAATTCCAAATGACTCTGCAGAACCTCTCCACAATCTCTATGTGTGGAGGAGAAAACTTAAACATGGGCAGTTTTGAAAGATGGCAAATAACCTTTGACAACCAAGCACCAGGAGGTTGCAATATACCAGAAGAATGCAATGGAACAGAAGATTACAAATTAAATGTTGAAATGAACTACAACGGAACACAAAACCCTGAAGCAGCATACTGGAACGGATCAGAATTTGTCACAAACAACACACTAACAAACGCTATGGATTACTACAAAGACTGCAATACAAACACAATAACTTTTAGAATACCAAACTCTCAAGTACAAATAGATACATGCACAAACATAACTGGAGTATTTGCAACAGAATTCGACGATGGAATGAACTCAACAATAATATCGACAATGATTTCAAACGCATTAACAGACTGTGGAAGCGAAGAACAAAACACAATAAACATGACTGTAACAAAAACAGCACTACAACAAACAGTTGAAAACGGCAGCGTAATAACATTTGTCATAAATATAACAAATCAAGACATTATCAATGCAACCAATGTCGAGCTCATAGATATGTATGGGGGAATACCTGAAGGAATACTTGATTTCGGAGATGAAGCAAATCCAATATATACATACTACAACGAATCTTTGGACAAAATTATATGGTATCTAAATATATCTGCTGGGCAAACAACAATGATAGAAGTAAATTTTACAGCAACAAATCTTGGTAATGCAACTAATAATGTGACGTTGTTAGATAATCAAGGTGACTTTGTAGACTTTGATGAAGAAATAGTTGAAGTAATTCCTCAAAGCCAAGGAGGCCAAGAGCAACAAGGAACAATGAATCTTTCACTTTCAAAAACAGCTATTGAAAACAGAGTTGAAAATGGAAGCATTGTAACTTTTATAATTAATGTTACAAACATAGGAACTCTAAACGCTACAAACTTCCAACTCGTAGATATGTATGGGGGAATACCTGAAGGAATACTTGATTTTGAAAATGAAACATATCCGTTGTTTGATGATTATAATGAAACATTAAACAGGATAACTTGGGATTTAAACCTAAACACAGGTCAAGCATTCATAGCAGAAGTGAACTTTACAGCTGTTGATGTAGGTAATGCTACTAATAATGTGACTTTACTAACTAATGAATCAAATGTTTACAGCTTTACAACAGAAACAGTAGAAATTATACCTGGAAACCAAAGCCAAGAACCACAAACAGCGGGCTTATCAGGAACAGTAACAGGATCAATAATAGAAAACGCAACAATAGAAATAATAAACACAAGCAATATGCAAACAATAGCAACAATATACACAAACAATGAAAGCATGTTCAACACATCTTTACCTCCGGGAATATACGATTTGTTCATAATGCTACCTGAATACTACGATTATTCAGATATAGAAATAGAAGTAATGGGCCTAAACATAACCGCGCAAGAAACGCTCAACGTAATGGTTCCACACATATCAGGAGACATATACATAAATAACGAACCTGTTAATGGATTAGTTCAAATAGATAATGGAACCCAAGCAAATATAAGTGTGCTATTTAATAACTCAGACAATTACTCAATGAACGTCTCTTTTGATGTCAACGCTTCATTAATAGGAGACACAACATTATATCCTGCACCAATAACAATCTTAGGTCCTCAAACTGCAGAATTCCTAGATACACAAAGAACACCGACAACAATAGGAATAAACAACTTATCTTTTGACTTTTTTATGGATATACCACAAGAAAATGTATTATCAGGAACAATCGCAAACAACATAGGCCAATTAGGAATATTCCTAAATGAAATAAGCTTTCCAGTGAACGTAACACCAATAATAACAGGTCCACTAAGCTGTTCAGGAACACTAGACTGCACAGCAATACAAGATAGTGGAAATTGTACTACTGTTCAAAACGCAACTTACGGAGCATGCACATGGAATACAAATTCATCAACCTGCATAACTGTAGAAAGCTGCCAATACATAAATAACTCAGAAGGATGTATGCCTGCTGACATAGATATAGGTTGCACATGGAGCTGAGGTGAAACAAAATGACACAGAAAAAAAACATAAAAAACGCACTAACAATGCTAATAACCTTTTTACTAATAATAACAACTGCGCAAGCAGCCACACTGAACTGCCAACAAACAACAAGTGCTAGCATATCAATACCTCAATTTTCAACTTCAAACATTGAAATAAGATGTACAGCAAGCGGTGGAACAGCAGCAAATGTTCAAATAACACCAAACATCAACCCTAGCTCAGGACTAACGCTAACAAACAGTCAAACAATGAGCACATCAATATCTGACCAATCCTCAAGCACCGCAAAATGGACTGTGTCAGGAGACTCACCAAATACGTACGAAGTCTCATACACCATAAGTAGCAGTGCAACAAATGCTTGGTCAGGAGCAGATGAAACCGCTGTAACAGTCACAAGTCCCGCCCAACTAACAGTAGAATACCAAAACCCGCCATCAGCATACGCTACTGGAGATTCATTAGATATAAAAATATCCAACATAGGCGGTACAACTGCAAACAATGTAAAAATAAAACTAAACACAGAATCAACAAGAAGCTTTCCTACAAGCATAGCAGCAGGAGCATCAGCATCATACAGTTGGTCAAGCACCACAGGATATGACGCAGCTGATACATATACAACATACGTATATTTAGGAGACACATTACAAGATAGCGTTACAACAATAGTATCTGGAGATGATGACTCAGACACAGGTGAAACAACAACGCCAAGCACAACCCCTTCAGGAGGACCTTCAGGAGGGCCAGGAGCTACAATACTAAATGATGAAGAACAAAACGAAGAAGAAACAACTCAAGAAGAAACAACCCAACAACAAAAACAACAAATAATAATCGATGAAGAAGAAATAACATTAGAAAACTTAATGCCTAAACAAGAAATAAGAAAACAAATAGAAAACGAAAACATAGACGTAGAAGAAATAATGCTAAAAGTAAAAAATGAAATTTCAAACGGAAAAATAACCTTAAGAAAATACTCAGAAAAAACAGAAGACTCCCCGAATTTTGAAGGAGAAACATACCAATACTTAGAAATAAACGTTGAAAACATAAAACAAGAAGACTTAGAAACCGCAAAAATAAAATTCAAAGTATCAAAAACTTGGTTACAAGAAAAAGGAATGATAAAAGAAGACGTAAGATTATACAGATACACAAACCAATGGGATGAACTACTGACAACATATTTTAATGAAGACGAGAATAACTATTATTTCGAAGCAGAAACACCAGGATTCAGCTACTTTGTAATAGGATCTATAACAAAACAAGAAACACAAGAACAAACAGACCTTGCAGATGAAACAGAAGAAACCCAAAATACGTTATTTAGCAAAATACAAAGAAACCCATTGCCTACAATAACAATAATAATTGTGTTGTTAGTTGTGATAGGATTAATAGTGTTCTTAGTGCATAAAAAACAAGATACAAAAAAAGAAAAAAACACAAAAAAACACAAACAAGAAAAAGAACATGCTGAAAAAGAAGAACACAAAAAATAAATCACACCAAAATACTTTTTTTTTTAATAATTTAAAACTATTATTTTTTGAGGCATATTAAATGTCAAAAGAAGAAAAACCTTACATAATAAAACCAAGTCTCTTAAATGCTTTACTACCAACATTCATAAAAAGCTTCTTTATATCAATAATACTAACAACAATACTTTACATATTCATCTTCCTACTAAAACTAACAGGACTAAATATTATGATATTTGAACTAGAAATAATAGTCTTAATTTCGCCCGTGATAATATTAACAATAGTGCCTACCACAATAAGAATTATTATGCTAAAATGCACAACATACAAATTTTACAACCATTACGCAGAAAAAATATTCAAATTCATAATAATAAGAAAAAAATCAACTCTATACTCAAAAATCACAAACATAACAACAAACGTAGATCTTTGGGATAGAATAAGCAAGGCAGGAGACATAATATTACATACTGCAGAAGATTCAACACCAGACCTTACACTAAAATACGTAAAAGAACCAGAAAATGTAGAAAAACTATTACACAACTACATAAAAAAATAATTATGTTCTATTAGATCTTAATTTACCAATAAGTCTTTTCAAATTTTCATTTTCTCTTATCAAATTAAGCTTTTCTTTGTCAGCCAACTCCAAATTCTTAGCATGCTTACTTAAAACAAAATCTTCTTTTCTAATACTTTTTGAAATATCAACTAAATCACCAAGAATCCTGTTCAAATAACTCAAAGAATCTTTGCTTTCAACAATATCCTTTTCAATTTTCTTATATTCATTAGCAGTTTTAGACAAATCCTTTAATTGATCCTTTAACTCAAATTCTGCCTTCTCACCAAGTTTTTTTTGAAGATTACTTTCTAAAAATTTAAAATTATTAATTCTTTTCTCAAACTCATCATTTAAAGCACCAAGTCTAGACAATTCATCACTCAAAGACAATTTAAAAGAATCAAAACTTTCAACAACATCATTATGAACATCTTTTAATTTAACATCAAAACCAGAAACAAAACCTTCAACAGAATTTAGCTTTACTTTTAAGCTTTCATTAAAATTCTCAACATCCTTTAATCTGCTGTCAAAAACATCCAATTTATCCTTAATTTCCCTCAAAAGCTTACTTGAACCAATCATAAAAACTCAACCTCAACACTAAAAGCATCCACAGTAGGATACTCCTCGACTAATGCAGGAACCAAACCTAAAGCTTTCAAATCCTCACATAAATCTTCGCACAATTCCGTACTCATACAAAGCCTCAAATGCAATTCATCCAAAAAAATATCTTCTTCTTTCAAATCATAACTTTTCAAAAGCTCACTCTTCATATTAGACAATTCATAAACAACTTTAAATCTGTTCGCCTCTAAAATACGTTTCTTAAAATCAAAACCAGGCTCCAAACCAGAATAATAAGCAACACCCCTAATCAATAAACCTTCACTAGTAACAAAATCAAAAGTTTTCTTAGCATTCTTAGCCCTTCTTTTCAACCTATTTCCAACCTGAACACTATCTTTCAATTTACCGGTACAAAAATGAACAGGTAATCCTTTAGAACGACCGTATTTAATCAATTCGAAACCCAACTCCCTACTTCCAATAACGCCATAAGTAGTATCATTTCTCTGCTTAAAACCCATTTCATCCAATTTATAATGACTAATAGTAGTATCACTCCTCTCTAATTCATTCAAATTCAAAAAATCAACTTTGTCAACCATAAAATCAATCAATTTCTTACTTTCAGCTTCCTTTCCAGGAACACAAGGAATCTCAACACCAACACTCCAATCAAAAGCTTTGGCTAACTCCAAACGCTTCCAAAGTTTATCATCATCAACCATAGGATGAAAACGAATTTCATCTAAACCCGCATCAAACAATTTTTTTAAAGAACTTTCAGTGACTAATGTCAAAGGAGTATAGAGATGAATGTGAAAACTTTTACCAAACTCATCTTTTAAAATACGAATATATTTACAAGTTCTCTTTAAATCCGCCAGAGGATCTCCTCCTGTAATGCCAGCACCCATTGCTTCAGTAAGCCTAGCTTCCTCAAGCATCTCCAAAGGATTATTAGGATCAAGAACTTGCCACTCATTAGCATAAACAACATCTGCACCAAATTTATCTTCGCTAACAGGACAATAAAAACAACGATTAGGACACTTACCTGTAACAAATAAAACAAGTTTCTTACCTTCAACACACATACTGCACCCAGTACATAAATTCCCTGCTTTCCATGAATGAAATTTCGTCTTTTCAGCTTCCATAACATAACAGAAAAAAAGACCAATTAAAAAAGTTAACTAAAAAAAGCTTTTTACAAACAATTTAACAAAAAAATTCTTTGCCTGTAGATAATAAACAAAGATTCACTGGTCAAACCGGCTTAATATTTATAAATGATCTGAACATTCATTAAGAAATGGGAGTCTTTGAACAAGTCAGTGAAAAAAGCGGAGATTCTTTAGTGGATATTGCACTGGATGCTTTAAAAAAAAATAAACAGCTAATTGTCTTTGTAAACACTAAAAGAAGTGCAGAAGCAGTTGCTGAACGCCTTTATAGCAAGGCGTTTTCTACTAATGACGAGTCTAAAGATTTAGAAACATTATCTGATAAAGTTTTACATGCACTTTCCAATCCTACAAAACAGTGTAAACGCCTTAGTAAAACCTTACTTAGAGGTGTTGCGTTTCATCACTCAGGTCTTAATTCTTTACAAAGAGATTTAATCGAAGAAGGTTTTAGAAACAAAACAATAAAGATAATTTGTGCTACTCCAACTCTTGCGGCAGGCGTAGATTTACCTGCAGGTCGTGTTATTATTCGAGATTTGAAAAGGTACGGAGGTGTCTGGGGGATGAGTAATATTCCTGTTCTGGAATATGAACAACAAGCTGGGAGAGCCGGACGCCCAAAATTTGACAAAACAGGTGAAGCTGTTTGCATTGCATCAACTAATAGCGAAAAAGAAGACATTTGGGAGACTTATGTTAAAGGTTTTCCTGAAGAAATATTATCTAAGCTAGCTGTTGAACCAGTTCTTAGAACATACATTCTTAGCTTAGTTGCCACTAAAATCGTAGGTAGCATGTCTGAACTGAGAACATTTTTATCTAAAACTTTTTATGCGCATCAATATAAAGATTTATCCAAATTATTTTCAATTCTTGACTTAATGGTTTTAAAATTAGAAGAATGGGAATTCATTATTTCAAATAATGATAAAAAAACAAAGAACAAAGAACAAAGATCAGAATACAAATCTTTAAACACTGATTTTATGTCTGCTTCAGACATCTTAAATAATGAAAATAAAGATTTTGAATTAAAAGCTACAAAACTAGGAGAAAGAATTGCTGAACTATACTTAGATCCCCAAACTGCTAATTATTTATTGCTTTGTATGCAAAGAGCTAATGATGCAAAAGTTCTCAAACCTTTTAGTTTTTTGCAAATGGCTAGTTGGACTTTAGAAATGAGGCCTCTTATTCGCACTAGACAAAAAGATATTCCCTTAGTCAACTCCAAACTTGTTGAAGAATCTGGCAGTTTTTACTGTTTAGAACCTGATGAGTACAACGAAGAATATGATGAGTTTCTTGACAGCATTAAAACAAGCATTGTTTTAGATTCTTGGATTGATGAATTTGGCGAGGACAAATTATTTGACGAATACAACGTCACTCCAGGTGAATTGAATTCTAAACTTGACAGAATGGATTGGTTATTGTTTAGTTGCTATGAACTTAGTAAAATTCGAGGATTTAGAGAAATTAGCAATTTTATTTTAAAGTTAAGAATCAGATTAAAGAATGGTGTACGCGAAGAATTATTACCTTTGCTTAAGTTAAAAGGTGTTGGTCGTGTTCGTGCTAGAAAACTATTTGCTAACAGCGTCAAGGATCTTGGCGACGTTAAAAAAATTGATATTTCCAGCCTTGCTTCTTTAATCGGCAAAAAACTGGCTTTGGACGTAAAAAAACAAGTTGGCCAAAACTTATCAGAAGATAAAATAATTGTCAAACCAAAAAAAAGAAAAGGCCAAATAAGTCTAGAAGATTTTTAATGCAATAAATATGAAGATAATTTGATGGCAGCGACGATAAAAATTATGGAAACAATAAACACACATTATCTATGCTACTTTATGAACTAATATGTTAGTAAAACAAATCATATTTAAATATTTGAACGGAAGTTTTATATTCAAAACATTTTTTCAAAGAAATTAAAATGATAAATAATTTATTGAACTTTGAGAGTGTAGATATTTGTGACGAAGTTTCTTTTTTTTTACCTTCTAAAAAAAAGCATTATTCAGGGTTAGTCCATGAAATATATAGGAATCCTCAAAATCCTTTCAATCTATCAGAAAATTATGCTAAAATTGATTTCTTTATAGAAACCGCTAATGGTGAAGAATTTAAACGAATTGTTTTGAAATACGACGAATTAAAGGTTGTTGAAAAAAGTGATTTGATTTCCTCTAAAAAAATAGGGTCTTTAATCAAACAATTCCCGTTTGAAAATATAGCTTTTTTTGATAATGAATTCATTTTTCAAGGTATCTTGAGCGGCTTACAATATGATTATGTCACTGGCATGCTAAAATTAGAATCCACTAGCAACAATAGTTTAGAAGAATTGAATTCAGAACTTTTTCTGAATATAGAAAATAATTACGGCAATTTATTTAATCGTGATTCTGCCAAAGAAATTGACAATCCTATCTCAAATTATTTCATGTACAGTTTATGGCTTATTGTTAATGATTATGGTGTGATTAAAGAAATTTCTAAAGATGATTCTTTTTACAAAAAACCTCATAAGTTTTCTATTCTATCAGATAATACAGATTTTTGAATCTTATTACAGTAATTTTTTGCCCCGGCTTAAACTCTATTGTAGCATCCAAATTATACTTAATAGGAATACTTTGATACGTTTGAGGATCCATTATTTCTAATTGGGGATAAATTTTTGTTACTCGCGTCTTATATTTTTTAACAGGATTTATTTCATCTAATTCCTGTTGTGTTGGTTTAAATGTATATTTTTTTCCTGTCTTTAAATTGGTTGCAGTAATTATGTTTTTTGTCCCCGTTATTTGTAATGGTTTATTGTCGTGTATTATCACATCTTTTTTTGCAAACTTAGGTAAAGTTAATAATGTGTTTATTCTGTATATGTCTTTGCTCTTTTGCTTATTGTAGCTGAATAATTGAGCATTTGTATGCATTATTCCTCCATAATTTCTTTGTATCTTTAAAGCTATATGTTCTATCACTTTCTTTTTCTGAAAATAAATATCTAAATAATTTTCTTTTTCCTGTATTTTATTTATCATGTACCTCTCAGGATCTTTTGAAATATATTTTTGTATGTATGCTTTAACTTCAGGAGTGCTGTTTCTTATTTGTAATATTCCTTCATAATATTCTGAATCTACTTTTGCTACTTGAGGGCTTAAAGTTATTTCTGTGTTTATAGGTATTTCAAATTTTTCTTTTTTATATTCTATTTGCACAGGCAAATCTTTTTGCATTCCTTGTTGTAAAAGAATTTCTTCGTATTGTTCAAGTCCCTTAATTATTTTTATCTTTTGTTTTGTTGATTCTTCTACTAATTTTTTTGTCAGTTTTTTTAAATCTTCAAATTTTGTCCATTTATTTCTATAAAAATATCTCTTGCTTGGACATAATTTTATGTTGATAGGTTTTATTTCTAGTTTAATTACTCTGCAATTTTCGCAGAACTTTCCTTCAGTTATTATTTTTCCACATTTTGGACAAAATTTTTTCATTATAGATGTAAAATTAAAAGATTATTTAAATGTGTTCTATGTTTCTTGGACTTATGAAGCTTAAGAAAAACAAAAAAAAGTCCAATTTTAGAAAAATCTGGGATTTTTTATTCAATAATGATGGTCCTTGGGGCTGGATTATTGACGTTGTTATTGCGTTTCTAATTATAAAATTCTTAGTTTATCCTGGCTTAGGCTTACTTTTTGGCACTAATTTGCCTATTGTGGCAGTTATTAGCACTAGCATGGAACACCCTCAAGGAAATATGTGGTTTGTTGAGGACCAAGCTTATTGTTCTACAGGCAAATGTACTCAATTAGAATGGTATATGGAACATAATATTTCAGAACAACAATTCAAGAATTTTCCTTTCAAAAATGGTTTTAACAAAGGAGATCTGATGGTTTTAGTAGGTTCCAACATCAACAATACAGATATTGGAGATGTTATAGTTATGTATAGAACGGGAGGGACTCCTATTATTCACAGAGTCTATGATAAATTTGAACAGAGCAGTATGTATTTTTATAGTACTAAAGGAGATAATAATCCTGGTTCTCTAAAACCTCCTAGTAGCAATTTTGATGAGACTAGAATTTTAGAATCAACAGTTGCCGGTAAAGCAATTTTTAGAATTCCTTATTTAGGTTGGATTAAACTTGGATTTAGCGATTTACTTGGTTTGTTTGGAGTTAGAATAGCTTAAGGTGTTAATTTCATGAATAAAAAATCTGAAGTTTTGATTGTTTTTGCGCATCCCAGCAAAGAAGGTCATAACGTCTTGATTTTTAATAATGTAAAAAAACTTCTTAAAGAAAAAAATTTGAACTATTCCGTCGTTGATTTATATAAAGACAAGTTTAACCCTGTGCTCGAGGATACTGAGTTGTACACACAAGGAAAAAGAGAACTTTCCAAACAAGTTTTCAATTATCAAAATTTAATTAAAGAACACGAAAAATTAATTTTTATTTTTCCCATTTGGTGGAATGGGCCCCCTGCTATTTTGAAAGGTTTTTTTGATAAAGTTCTAACAGGAAGATTCGCTTTTACTTACAAAGAAATAACTAGAAACTTATTCATTCCTATAAAACTATTAATAGGGAAAAAAGCAGCTGTTTTTTATACTACTGGTTCTCCTAAAATTGCTTTTGAAGGATACTTAGGAGGAAGAGGCAGAAAAGTTGTTTGTAAAGACATTCTTGGATTTTGCGGTATTAAAAGTAAAGGTTTTATTCTAGATAATGCAAAAAAAATCGACGAGAATACACAAACTAGAGTTTCTAAACTTGTAAACAATGGCTTTAATTGGTTGTTAAAGTAAAATATTTTTAAATGAGTGTTTTTTTCTTTCAATATCAATTGTTGATAGGGGATATAGTGTAGTTTGGCTATCATTGGCGGCTGGGGGCCGTCAGACCCGGGTTCAAATCCTGGTATCCCCATAACTAATTTGTTTTTTTTGTTTTTTTTTTATGGGGGTGGCTGTCCAGAGCGTTAGTGATGATACTGGTATCCCCATAACTAATTTGTTTTTTTTGTTTTTTTTTTATGGGGGTGGCTGTCCAGAGCGTTAGTGATGATACTGGTATCCCCATAACTAATTTGTTTTTTTTGTTTTTTTAGAGGATATTTTAGTAAGTGTTTTAATGTTTGTTTTGTATTTGTTTTTGTTTTTGTAGTTAGATGTTTTAATATGTTTTTGTATGTATTTCTGTATTTTTTTAGCAAAACTATTTTTTTTCATAGACATAAAGACATTTCTAATAAAAAACATGGAGTGCCGCACATTAATTCAACGAATTATCCAAAAAATTCCCAAAAATAAAACATCAAAACAGAAAAGAATGAATTAAAATGGGCCCGCGGAGATTTGAACTCCGGACCTCACGATGTCTTTCACTTGCGTTCGGACCATTTCCGTTCCACAAATGTATCAGTCGTGCGCTCTACCAGGCTAAGCCACGGGCCCGCATATTTGTTTCCATTTTGTTACACTTTGATGCTTGCATAACAAAAAATCATAAATGCCATATTCATATCGAACTTAAAAGTGCTTTAAAAACTTTTTTACTAATACGAACTATGGTGAACTAACATATATTTTTAAAAATATGCTTTATTATTCATTTATTATTCATTTATTGTTTGTTTCCTGTTTTGTTTTGTTCTTTTTTTTGTTTTGTACGCATTTATTCGTATCAAAATGATATTTACTCAAATATTTCGTCCTTAATGCTTGCTTTTCATCACCCATAATTGCAGTTCTGCTTCTCGACGAAAAAAACAAAAAATTTATAAAGAAAAACAATGATTTTATATGTTGGGAGAAGGAGTCATAGGACAAAACTAAATAGTGTTAAGAATAGAGGATAATATAGCGCTGTTTGTAGTCTGATGGCTATTGGTGTTTCATGAAAAAACACAGTGTTGATAGCATACAATATACAGTAGCAATAAGTATAATTTTAGTAATATTTCTAGTTGCACTAGTGCTAACCAACGACTCATTCCAAAGCAATTTCTCAACAGGACTAACGATTCTTCCCATAGAACAAAGTCAACAAATACAAATAAACCAAAACTTCTCCCAAAACTCAACCATTAACATAACAAAACAGCAAGTAACAAGCATAAAAATAACAGGAGCTTACACAGGAAATGAACCAATAAAAATTTTAGCAATTACAGATAGAGGTAATCTTACAATACTAGAAAAAACTCAAACACAAAACCAAACGTCCACAAACTTAATAACAGGATTTGTAACAAAAGAAAATGAAAATAACAAAAATAAACAAACAGAAATTAATATACCCTTGCCCAATACACCAATAGTAAATCCCGAAAACCCAGAAAATTCTACGATAAATACAACAACATCAAATACTACAATAAACGAAACGGTAAATCAAACAAACACAGGGACAAATACGTCGACAAATGAAACAAATACTACAAAGAATGAAACAACAAACAATCAATTAAACAACACACCAAATCTAACTAATGCAACAACAAACACAACAACAAACGTGACTACTAACGAAACAATAAATAAAACCAATACTACGCTCCAAATAAACAATGAAACACAAACAACATATACTTTCGAACAAGAATGTCAAGAAACCTGCAGTCTACAATCATTAAACTTACAAAATATACAAATAATGATTACTCAAGGAACATTGCAATTAGAAACAATACACCTCACAACAACAACCAACCAAACAATACAGCAAATAAAAAACATAGAAAACCAAGAAATAATAACAAATCAGCAAATAACACTAAACCTATCAGAATACTTTCAAGGACAAAATATTTTCTACGACCTTCAAAGCAGTCCAGGATATAATTATACATTTGAAAGCTTGGAACTCAACAATCCAAATCCCGAAATACTAGTAATAACTCCACTAAAAACTGGAATATGGCCAACAAAAATATATGCAAATAGCCAACAAACAACACTCACAAGCAACGAATTCAATGTGACGATAATTGAAGCTTCCGAAAAGAAAGATAATAAAACGCAAAAACCAGACAACAAAACCCAACCAATAACTCCAACAACACCAACAACACCAAACACTGAAAAAATACCACAAAAAATACTACAAAAACTCCAAGAAAAAGG
>JAIPHP010000009.1 GCA_021735165.1 Candidatus Woesearchaeota archaeon | reverse complement strand
TAAGGCCACACATGGCTCTTAGATTTAATGTTCTGGAAACACCAGAACAAGCCTTTCAACGAAAGTTGAAAGCGGAGGTTTAATAAATGATAAAACGAAAAAAGGTATCGAAGGGAAATACTTACAGGATAACACACTTAATCTAAAAGAGGAAAACATATAAATAATAATGTCGCTTTTGATTTTATGAAACAGGAGAGATTATTACACATTTTTTTTACTTTTCTTAAAGGTATTCTTATGGGAATGGCGGATTTAGTTCCCGGAATCAGTGGAGGAACCATTCTTTTTATTACAGGAATTTATGAACGTTTTATAGAGGGTATAAAAAACATAGCTGTTTTTGGGAAAACCTTTTTTAAAGAATTAATTACCGGGAAGAAAATTGATTTAAAATCCTTACTTAAACTTGTTGACTTTAAGTTTTTCATACCTTTAATCGTAGGAGTTATTTTTATTGTTCTTGTTGGTTCAGGATTTATTTTATTCATGCTAAAAAGTTATCCTGCTCAAGTTTTTAGTTTATTTGCAGGATTAATAATAGCTTCAACCATCATTTTATACAATGAAATAGGCAAGAAAAACATTTATACAAATTTATTTCTTGTCTTAGGTTTGCTATTTGGGTTATTGGTGAGTGTTTTGCAACCTGTAAAAGAAGGCAGCGCATCCTATGTAACAATATTCTTTGTAGGGATGGTTTCTTTATTGGCGATGATGCTTCCTGGAATCTCAGGTTCTTACATGCTTATATTGATGGGAAAATATGAATTTATGCTAGGAGTTGCACATAACATAACTTCTAAATACTTATATGCTCTATTTTTTGGTCTTGGAGGTGTTATAAGCTTATTAGTGTTTAGCAAATTGCTCTCTTATTTACTAAAAAGCCATAAATCTAAAACATTTGCTTTTTTAACAGGATTGATGTTTGGAGCATTATATAGTCCTATAACAACAGTTTTGGCAAGCTTAAATAATACTTTGTCTGTTTTTGTTTCAGTTATTTTTCTTATAATAGGAATAATTCTTGTTTTAATAATTAATAAGTTATCAAGAAAGAAAATAGTAAGAGACACAATTGTTTAGTCCTAACAAAGGACTCCTTGGAAGGAGCCCGTTTCGTGGAGGTTGCTAGGACATTATTCGGAGAAGGAGTCATAACTCCCAAATATTTAGAACAATTGTTTTTATTTTTTTTAATGCTTTATGAACTATAAATATAGAACTCAAATCTATTACTAACCAAATATTTTGAAATTAAAAACTAGATAATACATGCTTATTAGAAGCATTATTATTCCTGCAATAATATTTACTAATTTTGAATTTTTTGTTAAAAATCCTATGATTTGTTTGCTGAACTTTTGGGTTGCCACAGATAATATGAGTAAAGGAAGCGCCATACCTATTGCGAAAAATAGAAAATTAAGCATGTTCCCTAAAAAGCCAGTTGTTGATATTGCTCTTGTAAAAAACACAGCTAATATTCCGGGATTGCATGGAATTATTATTGCACCAAAAAATAAACCGTAAAGTAATGCTGCAACATTAGGTTTTTTACTTGTTGGAACTTTTAGTTGTTTAATTTTGAAAATGTTGATATTAAAAATAAGAAGTATGCTAAATAATGCAAGGATGATAAATGCTATTGGTGAAATTATTTGGAT
The DNA here is from genome assembly GCA_021735165.1 of Candidatus Woesearchaeota archaeon. Taxonomy (NCBI): domain Archaea; kingdom Nanobdellati; phylum Candidatus Woesearchaeota; species Candidatus Woesearchaeota archaeon. Next base: position 44,482 of record JAIPHP010000009.1, on the reverse strand, counting down.
AACATTAGTTAGTGAAACTTGAAAGATGGTTGTAAATATAAATCCTAAAGACAACATGAATGTTAGTAAACCTATAGAAACAAACAAACCAAGTTTTAAAGAATTTTTTTTAGCTGTGCTTTCATTTGTTAAAAATGCTATGAATCCTGGGTATAGTGGTAGAATACAAGTAGCAGTTATAGGAGCTAACAAACCTAAAAGAAAAGAACTCCACAAACTTATAATAAAACTCATTTTAACAACCCATTTTTATTACTTCTTTTAAATCCTCTACAGTTTTAACGCCTGTAGGTATTAATGTATATGACTGATCTTCACATATTCTTACTATTGGTGCTTGCGGCGCATTTAAAATAACAAATCCGAATTCATTCATCAGCTGATTCATAAAATCAGAAGGCGCTATTACATATCTCCACGAATATTCATTTTCTTCAATATGTTTTTTAACAATTTTTTCATCCTCATTAGGATCTGCGTTTATAGAAATAAAAACTACATCTTCCCCACATTCATTAAGACATTGTTCGTTGAATTTTTTTATTTCATTTTGTTGCTGTTTACAATTGACGCACCAAACTGAAAAGGTCTCCATCATTACTTTTTTCCCTTTAAAATCTGATATTTTAAAAGTCTCGTTTGAATTTATATCTTTTAATTCATAATCAAGCCAATGAACAAATTCTTTTTGCGTTTCCAATTCATTGTTTGTTTGACTTTTAGAATTACATCCCGTTATTGTTAATATTAGAATTATCATAAATAATAAATATGTAGACTTTTTCATTTGATTTAGTCTATTTTTTTCATTTAAAACATTTATGGAATAATGTTATTAAATAAAAAGATTTAGAAGCACTTAACGAAATGTTTCCTCGGTGCCTTTGCTTTCAATTGCGTCCCCTATAAGTTTTAGTGCTCTTACATACGCAGCAGTTCTCATATCAATCTTTTTTTCTTCCATTATTTTGTATATGTCATTAAATGCAGGAACTATTTTTTCTTTCAGCTTTTTTCTTACTTCTTCCAAGCTCCAATAATATCCTTGCCTATTTTGCACCCATTCAAAATAACTAACTGTTACTCCTCCAGCATTTGCCAGTATGTCTGGAACAACAAGAATTCCTTTCTTTTCAAGAATTTCGTCAGCTTCAGGAGTTGTTGGTCCATTAGCAACTTCAATTATATATTTTGCTTTAATTTTTTCAGCATTTTCTTTAGTTATTTGGTTTTCTAACGCGGCAGGAATAAGGATATCACATTCACATTCTAACAGTTCTTCATTTGTAATTCTGGAATGATCTTCAGTGTCTGCAACCGATCCCTTGTAGTATTCTTTGTCAATCATGCCTTTAGCTTTTTTTGAGTCCATAATAAGGTCAGGATTTAAATAGCAATTATTACAGTAAATGCCTCCTTTACTATCGCTTAATGCAACAATCCAAAAACCATCTTCATATAGCATTCTTGCTAAATTGAATCCTGCGTTGCCAAAACCTTGAATTGCTACTTTTAACTCTTTAGGATTAAGTCCTTTTTTTGCAATAAGCTCTTTTATTACATAATAAGATCCTTTAGCAGTAGCTTCATCTCTTCCTAATGAGCCTCCCATACTAACAGGTTTTCCAGTTATTACAGCTGGCTGAATTTTTCTTGTTATTTTATTGTATTCGTCACTCATCCAGCCCATAATCATAGCGTTTGTATAAACATCAGGAGCGGGTATGTCTCTGTCAGGACCTACTACGTCTGCTACAGCGGCCATGTACCCTCTTGATAATTGCTCTAATTCGTGTTTTGTGAGTTCTTTAGGATTAACTATTACGCCTCCTTTTCCTCCCCCGAAAGGAAGTCCGGCTACTGCGCATTTGAAAGTCATCCAAAATGAAAGTGCTTTTGCTTCGTCTAAGGAAACATCTGGGTGGAATCTTATTCCTCCTTTTGTAGGTCCGAGTGAATCGTTATATCTAACTCTATAGCCTTCGAAAGTTTTTAATTTTCCATTGTCCATCCTTACAGGTATGTTGACTTGTATGGCTTCTTTTGGTCTTGAAAGAATCTCGTGAACATCGTTGCTTAACTTAATTTGTTTGAATGCTTTTTCCAATTGTTTTTGTGCGTTTTTGAATATTTCTGACATGATTATAACCTCAACACTATGAAAATACTTTCAATTTATAAGCTTAATGGTGAACATAATAAAACAGCAGTTATTTTGAAGTATTTATTTATCTGATTCTAAAAAGTCAATAAATAGTCTGTATGTTGTGTAATCTTCTTTATCTATGCTTCTTGCTCCAAAATAATCTGAATTAACTTCGAATCTTTGCTGAAGCAATGTGTTACTTCCCGAAAATTGTTTTCCTAAAATCATAGAATCTCCCGTTGAAATGCTGTCAAAAGGAGGACAGTCTGCCATGATTATTTCATATATGTCTTTGTTTTCTTTAGTTACTGTGTCTCTATATTCCAAGCAATCATATTCTTTGTTATATTCTAGTGTGAATTTAGGATTATCTATTACGTATTGCATTATCTTTGTTGCAAGTTCCTCTTTGAAATTTTGTTCTGTCCATTCGTAGCTGTATTTTTTTGAAGAATAATATTTGAATGCCATAAAACCTAATATTGAAGCAATAATAGACCAAGCAAAAAGTTTCTTTAAAGATTTTTTATTTACTGAAAAATTCAAACTAAAATATTCTTTGTTGTTTTCTGTCATTTATTTCACTCCTTATTTTGTTATTCATGAAATCTAGTAATATCATTTTATTATGATCATTTCTTGTTCAATTATCAGTTTTGGTTTGTAAAGTGTTTGTTCCATATAACTTTCAATGAATATGAATTTATTATCATATTCTTCATCAGACGCAGTGTATAAAGTGCGACACAGATCTGCTAGTTCATAAAATGAAGGAGTTTCTATTTCTGTCCAGAAGTTTATTTTCTTTTCGGGTATTATAAGTCCTTTAAAATGCTCAAATCTACTTTCAGGGGTTAATGAAAAGACATGTTTGGTTAATTTATCAACATATCCTTTATTTGTGTTGTATGTTATTACTACTCTTCCATTTTCTTTTTTGTGTTTGAATATTTTTTCAAGTACTTTATCTGTTGTGAAATTTTCCCAAAAATAACCCCATACATGATTTACAAGTATTAAATCATATTTTTCATTAACTTTGGCATCTTCAAATTTTTCTTTTATAAAAATGTCTTCTTCATAATTTGTTTTTGGTAGTGTTGTTGGATCGCAAAAAGTTATTTTACTACCTATTGGTCTTATTTGTTGAGATATCTCTCCTGTGTTTGAACCTATGTCTAGAATTGATGTTATATTTTCTAAATTCACATTATGTTTTATTATGTCTGCAATAATTTGTTTTTCTTTTGTAATTTTATTATATTTTTCTTGACAATATGCTTTGTTGTGTTTTCTTTTCATGTTACTACTAATAAGTGTTTTATATTTAAACTTATGTGGGAAATTGTCACCCATAAGAAATATAAACAAGTTCTGATTTATAATATTGTGAAAGAACAATTAGAAGCAATAGGTTTTGATTCAAAAGAAGCAGAAATATATATAGCACTAACAAAACTAGGTAAAGCAGGAGTTACAGAAATACTAAAAAATACTGGTATAGAAAGAAGAAGCATCTATGACATATTGGAAAGACTCGTTCAGAAAGGAAGAGCTAGTTATTATGAAGAAAATGGAACTAGAATATTCTCTCCAACAAATCCCAATGTGATTTTAGCAGAGCTAAAACACAGACAGGATTCTTTCGCAGAAATAATACCAAGACTTGAAGCACTAGAAACTCCCAAAGGAGCCAAAGTTGAAATACTGAAAGGAGAACAGGGTTTGATGACGGTATTTTATGAAGTAATAGAGTCAGGTCTTGTGCACTATTCTTGGGGAGATATAAGTCCTCTTATATATATTGAAAAATATGCAAGAATAGTAAAGAAGTTTCTTAGTCAATTAGAAAAGAAAGGGATGGTTGAAAAAATAATCTATGCAAAAGGGGATCCAATCTCTAAAATAAAAAAAGGTGAATATCGCGCTTTAGACAAAAAGCTAATTCCTCCTGCACCTACTTTGATATATGGAGATGTAACAACGCAATACGTTTACACAGAACCATTAACTATAATAAAAATAACTTCAAAAGAAATAGCCCAAACGAATTTAGAATACTTTAAACATTTCTGGAATATAGCAAAGAAAGTTTAATTTTTATCTTTATTATTACAAGTGTTATTGCATTTATCATCACAATCATCACATGAAACACAACATGTATGATCATCCATTTTTCTAGGACTTGTGCCTTCATCATACTTACTTAAAATACTAAGGGCTTCATCATATTTTCTCTTAGCTTCTTCATCATGTATTGAAGGCTCTGGAGCCTTAGCTACTGAAAACTTTTTCCTACTACAAAGAGGGCAGTGTTCAGGCGTATTATTTCTCTTAATTTCAGCACCACAACTTTCACAAATAAATAATTTCATAAAATCAGTAATTTGTACTAGTATTTATTATTTTTTGATTAAAAATAAAGAAAAAAGAAATATTTAAGCCATTTCTTCAGAGGCTATGCTTTTAGGAAAAATAAATTTTGATTCTTTTACTTTGACAACAGCAAAAATTCTTGTTTCTTTTCCATAGTTTATTATGTAATGAGTTCCCGCTTCAGAGAATTGCGCTTCAATGATTTTGGTTTCGCCAGGTAAAATAGCTATTGTTGATTGCATATTTGATTTGCCTTCAGCTTTCAGAGAACCTCCTGATACGGCTAAATGTAAAGTTGCAGATTTAGGGCTGTTTGTAAAAACAAATCTATTCAACTGATTTTGCTCAGCATTAATCATATACGTTTTATCTTCTATTATTGGAAGAACATTAGCACTAGCAAAAGAAACAACTAACAAAAAAATTATGAAATAAACAAAGTATTTCATGATTGTCCACCCCCTAAACACTTAATAAAAATATGCAGTATTTAATATTATCTATTCTAACTGTTCCAAATATTTTTCAACTTCCATAGCAGCTCTGCATCCAGAGCCAGCGGCCGTTATTGCTTGTCTATACCTAGTATCATGAACATCTCCTGCAGCGAAAACACCTTTAATGTTTGTTTCATTTCTGGTATTCACTTTTAAATAACCATGATCGTCCATATCAAGCTTTCCTTTGAAAATATTTGTATTTGGTATGTGTCCTAAAGCAAGAAAAATGCCATCTGTTTTGAAATCAGCAACTTCTCCAGTCTTAGTGTCTTTAAGCTTAACTCCTGTAACTCCCGAGGTATCTCCTATGATTTCATGAATTTCTTTATTCCATTGCCACTCAATCTTAGGGTTCGCTTTAGCTTTATCTTGCATAATTTTGCTAGCTCTAAGCTCGTCTCTTCTATGCACAACAGTTACTTTATTAGCAAACTTTGTTAGAAAGGTCGCTTCTTCCATAGCGCTATCTCCGCCGCCTATAACGATAACTTCTTTGCCTTTGTAAAATGCACCATCACAAGTAGCACATGTGCTAACGCCTTTTCCTTTGAACTTTTCTTCTGATTCTAAACCAAGCCATCTGGCACTGGCTCCAGTAGCAACTATCAATGCTTTGCTTAGAATTTTTTCTCCACTCTCAAGAGTGATTTCAAAACCGCCTTTAATTTCTTTAAATTCTATCGCCAAACCAAATTTATGTTTTGCACCGAACCTTTCAGATTGCTTCTTAGCATTAGCAGTAAGTTCTGGCCCTGTAATTCCCATATGAAAACCAGGAAAATTATCCACTTCAGTAGTCATAGTTAATTGTCCTCCTTCTTGCATGCCTGAAATTACTAAAGGCTCTAAATTGGCTCTAGCAGTATATATTGCAGCAGTTTCTCCTGCAATACCAGTTCCTAAAATAATAACATTTTCCATAATAACACCTCGACGATTCTAATATTTTTAATAATGGTTGTTGATTTATATACTTTATTGAGGACTTATTAGTATTTTCATTTTTTGCGGTACTGATATGGAATTTGAATAAAAAGAAACATAAACACTTTTCATTCTTTGTTCTTAGTTAGATGTGCTTTTTTTGTTTCTAAGTAAAATTGGAGCAAAGATTTTCATCATTTCAATTAATTTGAAGATTTTATCAGAAAAACATTTATTTGAAAGAAATTACAAGTTAATTACAATAGGCATATCTTTATTGTCAAACCAGATAACTGGAGTTTTCAAAAGAAGAAGGCCTAAAGATATTGATATGAAAATAAAAGAAAAATTGAGGGAATCAAATGGAAATAAAAGAAATGCAAGAATACATAAAAGAATTCAATGATGAAAGAGAATGGAGTCATCCTAGAAGTATTAAAGATTTAATGCTTAACATGAATGAAGAAATAGGAGAATTTTGGAATATTATTAAATGGGTTGACACAGAAAAACAAATGCAACTAATAAAAGAGAACAAATCAGAAGTTGAAAATTACGTTGGTGATATGCTTTATTTAATATTCAAAGTTGCATATCTTTGTGATGTTGATTCGGACAAAGCAATAAAAGACGTAATGGCTGAATATGAGAAAAGATTTCCAAAAGATAAAACTAAAGGGAATCATGCAAATAAACTTGCGGGTGGAATTGATTTGAAAGAAGAGATGGAAGAGCAGTAGAGCAGTAGTTATTTTATTTTCTCTGCTCGTTCATATTTAGCCAAAAATGAGTTCTTCTTATGTATGAAAGTTATAAAGTTCCTCTTTTAAGATGGATGTGAATAGCGTCTTGCTTTGTTTGTTTAAAAATCTGCGATTAAGAACTAATCGTTAGAGCTCCACATTTTAATGTGGAAATAGATTGTTTCGACATTTTTTTACTTTTGCAAATGTTTTGTTTTTAATAAATTAGTGCATGAATATGCATGGATCTATTTTAGTAATAAAATTAATAAAATTAATCAAATTTATATATTGTGCTTGTATATTCACAGTAATGAAAAGCTTTAAGCTCTATGACGAACCATTGAAAGCATATAATGATATTCTTTCGGATATCATTAAAGCTAAAAAATCTATTTACATAGAAGTTTACATATATGCAGGCGATTCAATAGGTCACAATTTTAGGGAGGTTCTTGAAAAGAAAGCGCTTGAAGGTATAAAAGTGAAACTTCTCATAGATTCCTTTGGTTCGGAAGTTTCTGAAAGCTATTTTACTAAGCTCAAAACACTTGGTGCTGAAGTTAAATTTTTTAGAAAATTTCATCTAAAATGGAAATTTATTGCTGCGCATCATAAGAGAGATCACAGAAAAATGTATGTTATAGATGAGGAAATTGTTTATTTTGGTTCTTTGAACATAGAACAACAATGCCTCTTTTGGAGGGAGTTAGTGATAAATATTAAAGGGTCTATTGTAGAACAGTTTGTAAAAATATTTATGAAGAATTTTAATAAAAGAAAATTTCATTTTCCAAATCCTCTAAAAAGAACTAATAAAATAAAATATAAAGATTTTGAACTAATTGCAGATAAGCCAAGTCACATTTTTCAAAGCATAAAAAACAGGCATATAAAACTTATAAATAAAGCAAAATCAAGAATTATATTGGAAACGCCTTATTTTGTACCGGATTTGCATTTTACAAACGCACTAAAAAAAGCGGCGAAGAGAGGAGTAAAAATATTTTTGATAACTCCTAGAATATCGGATGTAAAAACAGTAGATTTGTTGAAAGAAAGATATTTAGGGAAATTACATAAATTTGGAATAAAAATATATTACTACGAACCAAAAATTCTTCATGCTAAACTTTCTATCATAGATGATGCGTTTCTTATAAATACTGCGAACCTTGATTATAGGAGTTTTCTTCATCAGTATGAATTAAGTCTTTTAGGAAGAAATAAATTAATAATGAAAGGCTTAGAGAGTCATATAAAGCAATCAATAAAAGATTCTTCTTTATTTAATTATGAAGTTTGGAAAAATAGGGGTTTTTTTAACAAGATGGTTGAAGATATTTTATATTTAGTAAAATGGTTTTTTTAAGATATGTTTGAGTGTTGATTGTGATGCTTTGAGTTTTCATTAATTTCGCGCATTATAGAACTTGCAATTTTCAAATTTATGATCACTAGCAAATGACAACATACCGAAAACTTTATAAACAAACGCATTTTATTGATAATACGATGTCGATAAATTTTAATTACTTAAATAAGTCTGTAGCAGACAATTATGTTTCTACAGCTACGAATTTGCCTAAATTTAGTTCTGACAAGTCCTCTTCGATAGATAAGTTGTTAGATAAAGTCACTTTACTAAGAAAAGGAGATGTTTATTTTAGAGGTTCGACAAATGGGCCGATAGTTAGAGCTTATGTTAAGCAAAAAAATGATGATAAAAACTATTTGAGTGCAATAAACAAGGCAGTTGATTTAGTTAGCTATTCATCTTCAGAATCTCAAAGATTAAAAGATTCTTACGCTTCGGATTCCGGTGCTAAATTCATTAGATAGGTTGTACTAGCCAATTTGAATTCTCTAGTTTGTTTTTTTAAGAACTATTGCTTTTCCTTCTACTAATGCCTGAGAAACCTTTTTTCTAGCAACTAATAATGTTCTGTGAAAAGTTGGTTGAGATATCTCCATCATATCTGCTGCGTCTTTTTGGTCTAATCCAAGAAAATCTTTAAGTCGCAGAACTTCAAGCTCATCTGGTTCTATAGTAATCTCTTCTAGTTCTCTCATCGGAACTCCTGCAGGCTTGAAGAAAGTTGCTTCTGGATCAAAGCTTATTCTTCTTCTATGTCTTGGTCTTGGCATTTAAACTCATTAATTTTGTTGTTGTCTTCTTCTAAGGCCTCTTCTTAGTCCTTGTCCTTTTTGTATTTCATTCTGGTCTTCTTTATCTGTGCATCTTCCTAATTTTCTTCCTGTTTTAGGTCCTTTTCCTTCAGGTCCTGTTCCATCAAATCCTGGCATTTTATTTACCTCCAGCGTTTTATCACGCTTAGTTATGAATATATATTCATAATACTATTTAAATTTTATGGAAAGAAATAAAAACAGCGAGCTTAAAATAACATAATGGCCAGTATAAAAATAAAACAATACGAGTTCGAACTAACAGAATATGACCTAAACATTCTAAAAGAAATATCAATTTCTTTATTTGACTTAAAACATAAAATTGAAAAATATCTCCTAATGAAGGAAATGTTTGAATCTTTCAACGTATCAATAGCAATAAAAAAAGCTACAGATCTAAGGAGACCAAATATTGATAGAGAATCTGAAACCTGGCGACATATTGAAAAATTAAAATCTATAAACAAACAACTTCAAAAACTAAAAAAAGAATTCGAATACATAAAAATAGCAATAATACAATTTCAAAAAAAACAAAAAACAACCCTTCTAAGTTCTCTAAACTCAATAATAGACGCGATAGAAAAAAAAGATTCAGACTTTAAAAACACTGTAAATAGAGCAGAAAACGAATTTATAAGATGAAAACAGAAATACAATCCGAAAGCAAATTCCTCTGGAAATTCATAGGACTTCTACTACTAACGCCAGCAACTCTTATACTTATGCTCTTTGGAAAAAGAAAACCAAAAGATCTTTTTGCTCCATTTAAATATCTATACCAATTCATATTTGAACCAAAATTCACAATAACACTAATAATCATAAACATAGCAGTTTTCATAATCTCATTGTTTCTTCCAGAACAAACCCTGCTCAGCTTGATACAATACCCTGCAGATTTACTGATAAGACCTTATACCTTAATAACAGCAGGATTTTTGCATGCAGGTATAGCACATCTTCTTGGGAACATGCTCGCATTATTCATATTCGGAAGAGTTCTTGAAAGAAAAATAGGTGCAGGAAAAACAGCAACAATATATTTTGGAGCACTCATAATTTCAGGAATATTCACATCAATAATAAACCTTTATATCCTAGAAAATAACACGCCAGGATTAGGAGCAAGCGGCGCAATAATGGGCTTAGTTGCAGCAGCAATACTTATAGAGCCATTCTATTTTACATATGAATTAATATTTCCTCTGCCAATAATGGTTGTAGGTTGGCTAACAATATGGCTGGACATAATAGGAATACTCAATCCTTCAGCAGACGGAATAGGACACTTCGCGCATCTAGGAGGATTCTTATCAGTAGCAATACTGTCATTTGTTATAGGCATAGAAAGCAAAACTAAAATGAAAAAAGGCCTAATAATAAACCTAATATCTTTAGCGATACTTATAATAATATATTACGTATCAATCAAATAAATCAAGAAAAATAAAAAAAATAAAAATAAAGTAAAACCAAAAATTAATATTTTGGGTTTTTACTTCCTTTAAAGACGAAAACAGTCTTTGCTGGAATTTTTAATTTAGCTCCAGTTGCTGGATTAACGCCCGTTCTAGCTTTTCTCTTTGAAAACTTGAAAGTTCCAAATCCTACTAGTTGTACAGGAGCTTTTTTAGCTGCTTTGTATACAGTTTTCATTGTTGCTTCAAGTGCTCTTTCAGCATCCGCTTTTGTAAATCCAGTTTCTTTTGCTACTGCTTCTACTAATTCTGCTTTGTTCATTTTCGAACCACCTCTCGAATTATATAACAACCCATCACTTCTCATATATAAACATTTCTATAATTTACTCCGAATCCTGCATAAACACTAATGATTTCAGATAAATAAGGAGTATCTAAAAAAATCTATCTAAAATAATATGTGCTAAAAAAGAAATAAAGAAGGACGCAAATAAAATCCAACTTTCAAACAAAAAGAATATTCCTAAACCCACAAAAAACCCAAAAATTACAGAATGAGGAGATCTTCTATGAAATTTTCCTTGTCTGCTAAATAAAACACTATAAATCTTAAGAATAAGTAAAAACGAACAAAGAATAAACCCTTGAAAAAAAGAAATAATGCCAATAAAAACTAAAATAATGAAAACTCCAGCAAAAGGCAATAATAACCTTGAGATCATAGAGCTCTTAGAATCAATGTCTGGTATCAATGCTCCTAAAACAACAACAAAAATCCAATAAAACAAAAATATATACGTCAACGAAACTACGCTATAATAAATACCAATTAACAAGAATAACGCTGCTAAACAAACAGAAAAAAACCAATGAAACAAATAGCCGCTAATTTTAACAACCTCCTACTCAAATAATATATTTTCAATACTTGTGTAAATACTTGGAAAAATCTCAGGATTCAACAAATCATTATGAATAAAATTCATCTTAGAACAGCTCATATTTATCAAAATTAAAGGCACGCCAGTCAAATTAAGATTTGGTAAAATGACAACGCCATCAGAAGCAAATCCATCCAAAAAACAACCAACACCACCAAACAAATACGTATTGTCAACTAATGTATTATTAACATTTGAATTAAGAGCCAAGATAAAATCACTATCTTTTTTCATTTCATCACATTCCCTTTTAGAACCAAAAACAGGACAAACATTGCTTATTGTCTTAGTTATGCCATTATTAGGTGTTCCAACCAAAATCATATTATTAATTTTTTCAGGACCATTATCTAAAACATATTTTCTAGAAACAAGACCTCCCATAGAATGTGCCAAAATATCTACTTTATTAGCTCCTGTTAAATTCAAAACATTATCTATAAAAAAATCTAATCTTTCAGAGTATTCAGATATACTAGCTTCATTAGAAATTTTATCTTCTCCTAAGACACTATCTAAATAATAAGAATACCTAAACAAAAAAGGTTTGTCAAACCCAGACAAAACGCCCATCGAACCATTTTCAATATTAAATAACCCTGCATGATAATAACGTCTATCATCAAAATTTTCAACATAATCATTGAAAATGTTGCTATTATACTCGGGCCTGTTATTTTTATTAAAACTGTGACCATGAAGCATTATCAAAGGAATTTTAGGTTCAAAGTCACATTCAAAACATCCATTATTGGCACAACAAATCTCTCCAGGATCAGGCAAGCTATAGTCCTTTGAAAGATTCTTCAATCTAAAATCTATTTCTTCCGAATCTAACTCAGGCAATAAATCTAGTTTTTTTCTGGAATTACAAACCCCTAAAAAATTATTGATATTGTTGATGACAACTGTATAATTAAATGCATCTAAACTCTTATTATAAGAAAAATTAATAGGTTCATCAAACAAATCATAAAAGTCATCTAACCTAGACTCCCAAGAAAAACCACTATAATTATCTGAAAATGAAAGATTATCAAAATAAATACAAGAATTATCATACCAGCTAATATTGTTATAAAACAAATCAGCCACAGAAGAATCATTACTTAGTAAAAAAGACTCAACAAGCAAATCTCGTCTATCGGAAACATCCTCAAAAAACAAATAAGAATACTCATCCACCAAAACATTAAATTCTTCTAAATTCTCTAAAATAAAAGAATAATTATAAACACCACCATAATTAAGATCTCTGATATCATTAGTAGCCCAATCATATTTAGATTTCCATAAATAAGAATAATTATTGCCTAAAAAAACAACATTAAAAGAAATGCTGTCAATTAAATGAGATTTATTAAGAATGCTCCTGGCTGCCTCGACAGAATAATTATAAGAAGTGATAAGACTATTTATCTCTAAATACTTTGATTTAATTTTAAATTCAGTCTCTTTAGCAAAAATCATCTCATCTTTAGAAACAACACCCTCAATAACATTAGGATTCTGTTCAACCCACAAACTACTAAATTCATCAAAAACAGATTGTGTATGATTTAATCTTAGTCTTATCAAAAGCAAAAATTCATCGAGATTCCTAAGCTTTATCTTTGAAATATTTTTTGATTCCAAAACAAAATCATAATATTTAAGACTAGAAACATCCAATTTTGCCAGATCAAAATAATCTTTTCTAAAATTATCTAACAACAAAATATCCTGCTTATTAGGCTCGAAATTAACGATAAACAAAGCAGAATCAGCAGTTTCTTTAAAATCATCAGAACAACCAAGAGTTTTATCAGGAACGCACTTTACATCTAAAGAATAAAGATACTTTCCAAAACCATAATTAGAAATCTTCTCCTCAAACAAAAACTCTAAATCATCGTTTAGCAATACAGAAAAATTATCAGCATCTCTAATTCCTCCGCTGGAAGTCAATTCATAAAAACATTTTAAATTACAATAATCCTTTACTTTTATTCCCAGATCCGCTCGTAATTCAAAATTCTCTCCTCTAACAACGCTCCTTTCTTGAAGGGAAGGATTCAAATTCAGATCTAAAGCATCAAAAAATTCATCCAAATAAATAAGATAAATCTGATAGGAACCAAGAACTAGAATAAGAAAAATAAACACCTTTACAACATTCGAAAATTTGATCATTACATTAAGATACAAATCAAAATATTTAAATACTTCCACAACAACAAAATGATGATATAGTTCTAGATTTTTTATTCATTGTCATTTCTCTGACTTTAACTATATATTAGAGAGACCAAAAAAGTCTCCGCGGAGGTTGTCACTATGGCAGCAAAAAAGAAAACAGCTAAAAAAGCAGCAGCAAAACCTGCAGCTAAGAAAGCACCAGTAAAAAAGAAAGTAGCAAAGAAGAAGTAAGAAGGTGGACCATATGAGAGGAGACGAATACGACGATGATGACTTCGACTATGGCGGCGATGATGAAGAATAATTCTTTTAACTTATTTTTTTATTTTTTTAAAAACAAATAAGTCAACAATCTAACACCCGCACCAGTGGCGTGTTTTGGCACATAAAATCTTTTTTTCTCAAAGTAAGCAGGACCTGCAATATCTATGTGGGCCCACTTAGCATTTTCAACAAATTTACTTAAAAAAACACCTGCTGTAATCGCGCCTCCATACTTTCCATTTCCAGGACTGCTAAGACTTTTCAAATCAGAAATGTCATTATCCATTTGATCCATATATTCTTCAAATAAAGGTAATTCCCAAACTCTATCATAACTACGAAATCCAGCTTCTTTAAGAGCTCTGTTAAGTTCATCATCAGTTCCCATAAGCCCAGACGCTTCATATCCAAGAGCAACCATACAAGCACCGGTAAGCGTGGCCAAATCAATAATTTTGTCAGCCTTTAAGTCCTTTTCAGCATAACTAAGAGCATCACCTAAAATTAATCTTCCTTCCGCATCAGTATTCTTGACTTCAACACTTTTTCCATTATACATGCGTATTATGTCTCCTGGTCTGTAACTTGAGCCAGAAATCATGTTCTCACAAGCAGGGATAACGCCTACAATATTTTTTTTAATGCCTATGTTGCTTACAGCATTCATAGTGCCGATAACAGCTCCTGCTCCACCCATATCTATTTTCATATCTTCCATGTATCCTGTGGGTTTAATGTTTAATCCGCCTGAATCATAAGTTATTCCCTTACCTACTAAAGCATATTTTTCCTTTGATTTAGGATTTCCTTTATATTCAATAATAATTAATTTTGGATCAAATCCTCCTCCACTACTAACTGCTAAAATGCCTCCCATTTTTTTCTTGATAAGCTCGGATCTGTTTAAAACAGTAACCTTCAAAGTCTTATTTTTTTTAGCAATCATTTTGCAAATCTTTTCTAAATAATCAGGATTCACAATATTAGCAGGCTCATTTACTAAGTCTCTGGTTAAATTAGTAGATTCTCCTATAATTTGTCCATGTCTTAAACCCAATGAAAATTTACTGCTCTTTTTACTCATATGAATGCTGATGTTGTTTATTGTTGTTTTTCTCTTATCTTCGGATATATGATTTTCAAAAGTGTATGTGGACATCAAAATAGATTCGCCTAGTGCAACTCCCAAGTCATATTCATCGAATTTATTATTTAAAATGTCTGTTAAATCTATTGTTAAGCTTGAAAATTTATCGATCTGAGAAGAATATATTCCATTATAAACGGCACGTCTTATATTTTCTAAAGAGACTTCATTTTCAAAGCCAAGACAACAAACAACAATTTTTTCATAAACAGAGTTTGTTATATGTACTGAAAGATATTCATCTTTTTTCAAAGAAAACTTTTTTCTTTTTACAGCATCTGCTATTTTTTGATGTAATTCAGGATTTAAATTTTTAAAGTAATCATGAGATTCATTGAACATTCCAACAACAAGAACTTGAGTTTTTGTATTAATTTCTTTGTCTATCTGTACATTTACCATTTTATTCAATGTCAATTTAAGAACTATATAAATATTATGACACTGTTAACTATTGCGTGCTAGTAGTCAGAAATTAATGTAAAAAAAATTTGGTGAAATAATCTATTTCCAGCCTTAAAAGATAAAGCTTTAATGATTTTTTCTTAATCGCAAATTTTTGAACATACGAAGCAAGATGTCATTCGTGTCCTTCTTAAAAGATAGATCTTTTTGGTTTTTGCATGTAAATAGATGCTGGCAAATTAATATAGCAATAGTTATAAATTAAACAAAACTCCTTCTTTTATGTTTTCACAACAAAATATACTTAAATCATGCCATTCTGAACAAGACATAATAAATCATCTAGAATCTTTAAACCAAATAATAGGTTATTTTCCAGTAGTATTTGAATATGACCCTTCTTATGATGTGCAATATAATTCAAAAGAAATATTCAATCAGAAAACCCGCTTATTTACATATCCTAAAATAGTTCATTATTCAAAAGAGACATTAAACGAACTTTTGGAATTAATAACTCCAAAGGATGTAAAGGTTTACAACAAAACGCTATTTAGGAAAGATGGCAAATATTTAAAAAATGGACGTGTAAGCTTTATAGAAAAAATAGGTTCAGAGTCGTTAACTTCTTCAATAATTTCAGAGGAAAACGAATTGGTAAAATCTAATAAAACTGAAAAAAATCTCTATAAACAAATAATTCTTCATTTATTTCCAAATGAATACATAGCAAGAAGTGTGCAAGAAGGAAAATTACAAATATATCAAATTTTATTTAAAGACTTAGCGCAATACAAATATGAAAAAATTTAATTATATCTTTCTTTTTTTATTTTATCTTCAGGAACTTTGTTGTCTTTAAGTAATTGTTCAGTTTCTAAGACTAGTTCTTTAAGCCCGCAAATATAATATGTGGTCTTTCCGTCTGGTTTAGGAATAAACTGTTGGACATGTCCAATTTTACCCTCCCAACTCTCTTTGCTAAGAACTGGAACAAATTTAAAATTACTATGTCTTTTTTCCATAACATCAAATTGTTCTTTCAAAAACATATTACTTAAAGTCTTAACTCCAAAAAGCAGAGTAAAGTTTTTATTAGGAAATTTCAACAAATTCTCTTTTAAAATACTATGAAATGGTGCAACACCAGTACCTGTGCAAATCATCACAATATTTTCGCTAGTGTCTTGCTCATCAAAAATAAATTGACCAAAAGGACCTTTTATCTCAAATTTATTGCCATGAAAAGACTCTTTTAATATTTCAGAAGCAAATCCGCCATCAACAATTTTAACTATTATTTCAATCATGCTATTATGGCTTGGGGGGTTTAAAATAGAATAAGCTCTCCATTTAATCTCTTCATTTTTCTCAAATTTAATTTGAATAAACTGTCCTGCTTTAAAAGAAAATTTATCAGGATGAGTAAATGAAATCCTATAAACTTCATCAGTGAGTTTTTCTTTAGTAATGAGTCCTGCAGTAAATGTGTGAATTTCCATAATTTCAAAAGAAAAAATAACTCTTTAAAACTTTTGCGTTTAGTTAGGACGTGTCCCAAATATCTGTATTGCCCTAGAGCTCAATTGAGAGAAACACAACGCGGAACACGTTAAAGATCTGCGTTTCTTAGTAAAAAACTTAGACTGCAAAGCAGCTAACATACTTTGCAATACGAAAAAGAAAGACCTAAGGACACATCCGTTTAGTCAAAAACACAGTATTGCTAGGCAATATGTCTATCAATTAGCACAAAATCAGTTTTAGTTAGTCTTTGAAACAAATAATATTTCTATAATAAGAAATAATAAATATAAATTAGATGTTCATTTTGCCTTTTCAACAGCTTTACCAACCCAAATAGCTGCAATAACCGCTATAATTGTAATTATTATTGCATAAACCCAGGGTCCGCCACTTGATACTGCACAAAGCGTTCCTGCACCTTCAGTTCCGCATGGACCTACAAATAATGCTTTTATGGCGTCGTTCCAAGCTAATGCTGCGACTAATCCAAATGCTGCAGTTACAAGCGCAGCTATTTTTTCAATTACTTCTTTTTTCATGAAATCACGCTCCTTAGTTACAATTAATTATGACGTAAATATAAAAATTTAACTAATTGTGTTGTCAATATGTCTCCTTTTATTTCTTTTAATCAAGATTGAGAGCTTTTATCAGGCCAATTAATAATATATTTTAATATTTCTTCTGCGTGTTCTTGAGGATTGACTTTAGGAAAATTTTTTTGAATTACGCCCTTTTCGTCAATAATATATGTTACTCTATGAATTCCCATGTACTCTTTGCCCATGTATTTTTTTTTCCATATGCTTTGTATTTAGAAATTAGTTTTTTATCTGGGTCTGACAACAAAGAAAATTTTAGACCGAACTTATTAGCAAACTTTTTGTGACTTTCCACACTATCTGCGCTAATTCCAAAGAGTACTGCTTTCTTTTTGAGTTTTTCCAAATTATCATTAAATGCACATGCTTCTTTAGTGCAACCAGGAGTATTATCTTTAGGATAAAAGTAAAGAATTATTTTCTTACCTTTATAGTCAGATAATTTTTGTGTTTTACCATCTTGGTCTTTTAATGTGAATGCTGGTGCTCTAGTTCCTTCTTTTAACATATTATCTTCACCTCGTAAAAATGTTCAACAAATCCAAAAATAATATAAATACTTAAATAAATTATGAACATAATATCCAGGTGAGAAAATTGGAAAACATAATAAAGTTGATTCAAGATCATCAAGCATTAAATAAAAACACTCAAATAGCTTTAAAAAATCTTATTTCTGTAGAATCCACTTCAAATTCCAACTTAATAAAATTACTCGAAGAATATGATTCTATTCTTGAAAAAAAAGCTCGTTTGTGGAGTGGTTATGCTAATTCTTTAGCTTCTGGAAGCTCTGGGAGTTTTAACAAATCTGAAGAAAAAATGTTAAATCAAAAACTCAATGAAATTTCTATACTTTTGAAAGATGAATTAAAATCTGTATTAGAACAAATTCAGAGGAATATAAAAAAAATAATATTGCTGCTTGATGAACAATATTTAGAAGAGAAAAAGGAAGAAACAATAGAATCAAAACTAAATGTTGTGAATTTTAAATAAAAATATAAAAAAGTTATTAGTTTTGTTTTGCATTTTTATAATTGTGGTTTGCTTGCTTCCAATTAATTATGTTAAAGAACGCTTCTATGTAATCAGGTCTTTTATTTTGATATTTTAGATAGTATGCGTGTTCCCAGACATCAAGTCCAATAATTGGCTTTTTTCCATCAGTTAAAGGATTGTCTTGATTAGGTGTGCTGACTACTGATAGCTGATCGCCTTCTAGCACTAACCAAGCCCATCCAGATCCGAATCTTGTTGCTGCTGCGTTTGAGAATTCTTCTTTGAACTTATCAAATGAGCCCCATTTGTTTTTTATTGCGTCTGCAAGTTCTCCTTCAAATGGAACATCTTTTTTTAATAAATCCCAGAACATACTGTGATTAAAGTGGCCTCCTGCGTTGTTCATTATAGTTGTTTGAATATCTGTTGGCAGTTTATTTATGTTTTTGATTAGTTCGCTTATAGTCATGTTTTTGAATTCTTCAGGTGCTCCTTCAAGTGCAGCATTTAATTTTTTTACGTATCCTGCGTGGTGCTTAGTGTGGTGTATTTCCATTGTTTGTGCATCTATGAAGGGTTCTAGTGCGTCATATTTATATCCTAATTCTGGTAGTTCGTGTGTCATTATTATCATCCTCTATGAATAAAGAATAAACGGTCATTTAAAGCTTTTATGAAATATGAATGGAATTTCATATGTTTTTGAGGTTTTGCTTTTAGGCATTATTATGCCTTTTTATAATAAGAATATTTAAAAATTTCTTTGTTACAATTGTTTTATGAAATATTTTTGGGAATCTTGGAAAAATACAACGAATCTTGAAAAGAAAGCAATCAAATCAGCTCTTGTTGCAAAAAAGATCATTCTTAGTAATGTTCCTAAAGATCAGATAATTGCTATATTCATAAAAGGAAGCTTTCCAAGAAGAGAACTGATTGAAAAGAGTGATTTAGATACAGTAACAGTGTTAAAATCAAAAAAGTATACAAGCAAACTTAAGGAATTAGAAAAAAAGTATAAGAAAAAATATGATCCATCAATACAGTTAAGCAATTATACTTTATACGAATTAAAAACATCCAGGGTTAAACCAGGAAGAGCATCAACAAGCAGGTTCGTAAAACATATTCCTTTGTATGAACAAATATATGGCGAAAAATTAGATACATCAAAGTTTCCAATTAAATCAGATGAACAAGATTATGTTGGCATGCTGAAAGCTTTTGATAGTATTTTCTTTCCAAATTATGAACAAAAGAAGATGGGTTTTAAAGATATAGCAAAACAGGTATTTTGGTTATATGAGAATGAACAAAAAGCCAAAGGAAGAACTCCCGAAAAAAGATGGAAAGTTATGGTAGAAAATTCTCCAGAAAATCATATTGTCAGAGAAGCTTATGAATTAAGACAAACAAAAAAAATCGATTCTAAAACAAAGAAAAAATTTATAGAGCACATAAAAAGATACGTATCAAAAAGATTATGATTTATTTTTCAAATGTTTTTTTCATTAGTAGTGCATCATGTTCTAAGTTAGGACTTTCTGATATTAATGTACCTTTGACTTTAAATTCTTTTAGGGTTTTCATTAGGTCTTTGTAGTTCATGTCGCTGTCTTCAAGGAAAAGATGGTTTTTTTCTCCTTTTTCTCCGTAGTTTATTCCAGACATGTGTATGTGCATGTTTTGTAAGGCTTCTTTTCCTAATGTTTTTTCTGTGTCTTCAAGGACTTGTTGGAATTCTGCTTTTGTATTATATTTTCCATTAGTTCTTGCATGCAGATGCGCAAAGTCAAAGCAGGGCATTACCTGCTCAAGTTCTTCTGATAGTTTTAAAATTTCTTTATAGTGTCCCCATTGTGTTGGTTTTCCTGTAGTTTCAGGTCTTATCCATATGTCGTTTCCAACGTCTTGTAATTCATCAATTATTTTTTTCATTTGAAACTTTACATGATCATAAACAGTTTCTTTTTCCATGCCTAAATAGAATGCTGCGTGAAATGTTAAACTCCAAACTCCTGCTGTTCTTCCTATGTGCGCTGCCTGCAATACTCTTGATCTGCTTGCACCTATTTTCTGAGATTCTTTTGCATTAAGATTTATGTAGTATGAGCCATGGGCTGTTAATGTTACGTCGTTTGCTTTTGCTTCTTCTGCTAGTTCTGCTGCTGTTGTTTTGTTTAGATAAACTGAATGCACAAAGGGTAGTTCCATTGCTTTTAATCCTAATTTTTTTATGTCTCTTAATCCGTCGAAAGTATCTCCTTTAACTGTAGTTATAGGTATTCCTGAGGTTCCGAATCTGAGTTCGTTTGGTTTGTTTATTTTTGGGTATTCTATTTCCATTTTTATTCGAATTGTTTTATTAGTTTTAATGTGAGTTCATGTTTTTTTACTTTTTTGTCTGCTTTTGAAAAATCCTGGTGCTCTGTGTGCTCTGTAGGGGCTGCTATACATTTCATGCCTGCCGCTTTAGCTGATTCTACTCCTTGTTGGGAGTCTTCTATTACTAGGCATTCTTCTGGTTTTACGTTTAGATTTTTTGCTGCAAGAAAGTATGGTTCTGGGTGTGGTTTTCTGTTGTTTACTTCATCAAGAGTTACTATTGTTTCAAAATATTTTTCCAGGCCTGCTTTTTCTATAATTTCTAATGTGTTGTTTCTATCTGAACTTGTAACTAGGCCTGTTTTGTATCCTTCCTGTTTTAGTTTCTTTACAAGTTCTACTGTTTTTTCAAAGAATTTTACGTGCTCTAACATGTCAAGATAATTCTTCATTCCTTTTTTTATGAAGTCTTCTTCGCTGAATTTGTATTTTGAATGAAAATATGTAAGATAGTCTTTTGGATGTTTTGCTATTATTTGCTGCACATCTTCTTTTGTTATTTCTATTCCTAGTTCTTTGAATGTCTTTGTAGCTGCTGCTATATTTGTGTGTTCCGAGTCAAGAATCACTCCGTCCCTGTCGAAAAGTATTGCTTTTATCATTTTATTTTCATATTTCTTTCTTTTTATGAGGTTAATTTAAGAATTATCTTTGTTTTAATAAAATTATTGATGTTTTAGGTGTGAATTGTGCGCGTGTACTATTGCGTCTTGTACCACTTTTTTAATTTCATTTGGATGTCTTATTTTTTCTAGATTTATGTTTTCTGTTTCACTTCCGGTTGTTTTTACACCTATTGTTCCTGTCCCTAGTATTTTATCTATTAACGTTTGATGTAATTCTGTATCTGCTATATAATGGTATGTTGTGCTTTTGAAGTTTTCATGTAATATGCCTTCGTTCATTATCACTCTGTGATTCGTAACAGCGTATCTTCTATAAATTACTTTTATTTCAAATACAATTATTAGGATTGTTGACAGTATAAATATTATGTATGCTGTTATTGTTATCCAAGTTCCTTGAATTCCTATCGCTGTTGAGATTGCTTGGGATACTATTTCAATTAAAGAGGCTATAAATATTATTATCCCAAAGAAGTATTGTATTAAATAGCTTAGCCTTGATCTTTTAAAGTATTTTACTATGTGTTCATGTGTTCCGAGGTGGGATTCCATGTTTTTGTAAAAATACTTTGTTTTTTTCATTGATTTTGTGAATCTTCCCATTCTTGAGAATATTCTTGCAATTCTTAGTAATCTGAATAATGACAAGTATTCTTTTCCTGAGAATATTAGTCTTACATATAATGGGAGTGTTGCTACTAAATCTACGAATCCTTGCCAACTGAATATGTATTTTAATGGCTGTTTTGCAGTTATTGTTCTAAGCAAGTATTCTATTGTGAATATTATTGTAAATAGCCATTCTAAATTGTAGAATTCGTTGTAGTATTGTTGATTTATTCCAGGTATTGTTTCTATTAGAGCAGCTAAGACGCTTAGGATTATTATTATGAGTATGAATGTTTCAAATCTGGCTACTGAGAGGTTATCTCCTTCAAAAAAAGTTTCTCTTATGAAAGATCTCCAGTTTTTATTTTCTTGCATCATTGTATTTTTGAAATTTTTTATTTATAAATTTAGTGCTAGTTTCTTTAAATATATCTCATATCTTCAAATAAGAAAGGCATTTGTTCTCCTATTTTTTTTAAGTATTCTGTGAGTGCTTTTTCTTTTTCTTCTATTTTTGCTATTTTTATTATTTCCTCTATTTCTATATCAAATATTTGTTCCGGTATGTGTCTTTTCAGAGAATTGGGTATTTCTTTTATTTGTTCTTCTTTAAGGGATTCTTTAAGTTGTCTTAGTCTTTGTTTAAAAGAATCTGCTTCTGTTGTGAGCAAAGCTCTAACGTACCAAATTGCTTGCAAATCTTGTTTCCATATGTCAATTGAGTTTGTAATTGTAAGAAGATATTCATACGCTCTTGGTTTGTTTATTTTTAGGAGTTCATTGTAATATTGTTTTTGTTCTTCTGTTGCGTAGGTTTCGAAATGGTTGTTTTCCATGGCTAAAAGGTCGCCCACCACTTTTCCTTCTTTAGTTGTATGAGGTCCTATTATTGGAGACTTGTGTTTTATTCTTTTGAATAATGGATTGTTCTGTGAGGTAAGAAGTTCTTTCCATGTCTTTGGGTCTGGTTCATTGTGGACGAACATTTTTTTCAACTATTTCATTTATTATTTTAGGAAGTGCGACTAGGTCGATGTCTCTTTTATGGAGATTCAATGCAAGATTCTCGTTTTGGTAATATTCTGGATTTGAAGATATTCCTATTACTGGTATTTTTTTACTTCTTGCAAGTTCTAGTACTGTTTTTCCCCTAAAATCTTTAGAAGATAAATTTCCATGTCCGTCGCCTAATGGTCGTCCGTCTCTTTCAGGAAATATTGCATCAAGAAGTATTAAGTCATAATGTTCTTTTTGGATTTTATTAAGAGCAGTTTGCAGGCTTGCTGCTGTATCTACAGCGAAATGATTTTGTAATACAAAAGTCATTGTTTTTAAGTATTGCTCTTTATCTTCTACTATTAGGATTTTTATCATGTATTAATTATTTGTATTTGTGTATTTAAACTTTTTGAAATGATTTTTCTAATAATAACATATTTAGGTATTTGGATATCCTATTTCTTGCATTATTGAAATACTTTCTTTTACTTCGTATTTCTTTGCCATTTCAAACAAGTACTTACTTGATTCGTCTTGTAGTATATCGTGCGTTGTTGCTGTTTTTATGTACTTCTTGATTAAGTTTATGTCTCCTGTTTTTTCGAGGAGTTTTATTCCAGTTCTGTATTCTCTGTTTAAGTTTGTGAGGTTTTCAAAGAAGTTTTTTTGTTGTGTATTTTCTATTAATATTGTTCCAATTTCTTTTTCATGACCTTCTATATTGTATTCTTCTATTAAATTATCTAGTCTTATTGCGTTAACGCCTTTTTCTGCGGTTTTTTTGAAAAGCTTGAAGGTTAAATCTTCAATTTGATTCTTTTCATATATTGATTCTGCTTTTTTTAGGTCGTTTAGATCATATTCGCTGTTTTGAATTTTTGAAACCAAAATTTTTTTGTCAAAATATTCTTTCTTATCTTTGTAGTGGTTTTGTATGAATTTTGATACCTTGTCATACCTGCCTTTTTCTATGGCGTTCTCACATATATTCATAGATATTTCTTTTGATTTTGTATCAAATTCTTTTATGTATGAAGAT
Source organism: Candidatus Woesearchaeota archaeon (assembly GCA_021735165.1). Taxonomy (NCBI): domain Archaea; kingdom Nanobdellati; phylum Candidatus Woesearchaeota; species Candidatus Woesearchaeota archaeon. The sequence continues at coordinate 20,449 of JAIPHP010000009.1, read as the reverse complement.
TCTTTTTTTTGCTGATGCACTAAATTGTGTTTTTCTCTAAGCAACAAGTCCATTTTATATATGTGCGGATTTTCTAATTGTTCGATTAGTACTTTGAATGCATCATCCGAACTTATGGCTTCTCTTATTTCGTAAGTTTCTTCATCTGTTTCGAGTTTTGATTTGTACAATTGTTTTAAAATTTCACTTGAATGTTCTTCCGAGATTAATTCGTGGATTTTTCTTGCATCAAGTCTTTTTGGTTCCGTTTCTGGAGACCCATAATTATGTTTAAATCCGTCTTGTGGGAGTTTTCCTTCTTTGTCTAGTGATTTTTTGATGTGTTTGTACATTATTTCTTCAAACTCTGTTTGTTTTTTCAGATCTAAATCCTTGTACAAGTTAAATATTAGTTCTGCTGTCTTACCTTTGTTTGTTGTCATATTATATACGGGTTCTTCTTTAAACCATGCGCCTTGGTTACTTCCAACGTATCTCGTATTATATGTTTGAAAATTATCTATTTTTTTAATCACAATATCTATTAAAGTTTCTTTGTTTTTTTCAATATCTATTATGTCTTTTAGATATTTAGACGATCTAGGTGATTCTCCGTTTGATAATTTTTCAAGTACCATGTTTTCTAGTTCTGTTTTTTCAAAAATTTTCAACGCATTTTCTGGGAATCTAAATCCTTTATCGAGGATTGTATTCATGTATTGTTTTGCTAATTCTTTATCCTCAAGTACTTTTGTTGAAATCTCAAGAACCCTTTCTCCTTTTACGGATAATTTGGCTGGCCAAACAAGCCATCCAAGAGCTCCATTGGCATCTATCTCGTGCGTTGTTGAGATTTCTGATAATACTTTGTTTGTTATTTCTATATAGTCTGTTTCAATTAAATATTCTTTTCCAAATTTTATTGCTTCATCAATGTTTGTTTTTTCAACAAGAAAACTTTTGTAAATGTCTTTGTTAAGTTCTTTTATTCTTGTATTATTTTCAAGTCCGTATTTTTTTACAAATTCGTCCTTGTTAATGTATGTGTTTTCTACCACTAGATTTATTTCATTGTCGCTAATTTGGTATTTTGCTTCGTTTGCTATTTCGTTTGCTATTTCGTTTGCAAGTTCTTTATCTTTTATCTTATCTAGCAATGATAGTTGTTTTTTCTTGCTCATCTTTTTTACAATATCGTCTATGTTCATTTTGTTTCACCTTTTGTATTTTATAGGTAATAATTCTTTATCTTCAAATCCTACTTTTCTTGTAAAATTATAAATTCTATCTGCCGCATATTTTTTTATTAACTCGCTCGCCTTATCAGTCACTATTTTAGGAGTTTTCTCTTCTGGAAGTAACTGATTTGCTAAAATATCTAATGTTTCTATGTTATACAATTTTTCTTCCTTGAGTAATCCGATAATTTTTTCGTTTTCTATGTTTGCTATAAAGTACCTTGAGTGTATGGTTTCTATGTTCATTCTTATTTCAGGATTTGATAGTCTATCAAAAGTAATGTATTTGTGATTGCCACCAACAACTTCTCCTTTTTTTCCGAATATGCAGTCCTGATTTATGAAGAACGTTAAAATATCACTATAATAATAATCATAAGATTGACTATGATGAACTATTGGAGCTACCAACATTGCTTTGTAATCTTTTGAAATAATAAAATCTACCACTGGCACTGTTAGTAAAAATTTCTCTGCTAAAGGAATCTCTTTTCTTAATTTATCAGGATCTATAAATTTGTTTTTTAATGTATCAATTCCTGTAAAATAAGGTATTGTGTACATGCCGCTTGTTTCTATTAGTTCACTGTTTTTTACTCTTCTTGTTTTTTCCGGAAATTTATTCATTTTATATCCTCTTGTTGTTTGATTATTTTTTTGTATTCGTCATTGAACATTTTCATCCATTCTTTTGGTGTTTCTGTGCTTGCTCTGTAAAGACCCCATTCTAGTGCTTGTTTCCATAGTTCTGGTTGGTTTTTTGAATATCTAAATATATCTTTATAGTATGTATTGCATGCTATCGGGTCAAATCCGCCTTTTGAATGTGTGAGTGGTGTTATTAATGCTGTTTTGTATCCTTGTTCATCTTCTTTTGCCGCTTCATGAAATGTTCTCGTTATTACCGCTCCAAAAGTTAAGTTATCTGACGCGTATTGTAGTATTTTTTTACCGCTGTCTTCTTTCTCGAGCACCATGTCTGTTAAAACATAATCATATTTTTTTCCAGAGTCGTATTCTGTTTTTATTTTGCGTTTTGCTTGTTCTTCACTTGAAGCATATTCAAATAATATTCCTTGATATTCTGAAAAAACCTTCTTTGCAGTTTCTATAAATTCTGGTGTGTCATCTACAACCAGTATTTTTTTTATTTCAAGTTTTGATATTGTTTCTTCAATGCTTGTCTTGGGTAATTCCATTTTGTTTCACCTTTTTTTTTCTTCTGTTTTTGATTTCTATTCTTTGTCTTGGAATTTTTGTAAGTATGTCTTTACAATTTCTTCTTTCTTGTCTAGTTCACTCTTTAGTTTTGTTTGATACTGTTCTAATACTTCTAGATAATCAGAGTATCTTGAAAGTGCACTCATTGACTTTTCCTTTGATGTTATGTATCTGTGCTTCATATCTATTTTTCTTTGACTTTGTGGTCCTGTGATATAGTGCAGTTCATCTTTGTCAGAATCAACATAAATTCTGCCGTCTTGACCTACAACAGTTTTATATTTACTTTGATCTGTTGTTATGTGCATAACGTATGATTTTAATTCTGCGTCTACATACATTTTGCTCATTTCAAAAACGTCCTTTAGTATTTCTTCTTCTTTTGTTTCCATTTTTTCTACTGTTTTAGTTAATAAGTCTGTTAATTCCATTTTGTTTCACCTTTTATTTGTATAGTTTCAGCATTATTTCTTTGAATAGTTCTGATTCTTTTCCTGTGTATTTTTTGTATCTTTTTGCTGAGTTGTAGCTTCTTTGTATTTCCGGACTTGCGATGTAGTCAAGCGTTATTTTCATTGCTTGTTCCCAGACTTCTGGGTTGTTCTTTTTTCCTTTAATGGACTCTTTTGTTGGCATTATTGTTGTACTTGGTCCGTGTCCGTGTTCTTCTGGTTGGTCGTAGTTCATTCCCGTTGCTATTGTTACGTATATTGTTTGGTTTAATGCTTCTTTAACTACATCCAGTCCCGCATTTTTTGTTTCCATTTCAAGATCTGTGATGATTAGATCGTATTTTGTTTCAGCTTTGTAGTTTTCTTTCATTTTTGTTATTGCTTCTTGCGCGCTTGATGCGTAATCTGTTTTTATTGGTATTGTTTGGAAATATTCTTTTGCTGCTTGTGTGTTTTCTTCTCTGTCATCTACCACTAATATTTTTTTGATGTCCTTGTCCGTAAGTTTTTGTTCTATGGTCATTTTGTTTCGCCTTTGTATTGTTCTTTGATAAATTTCATCATTGTACTTATTTCGCTTATTACAGTAAAATCTGTCACTTTAGTTTTAAGAAGGGTTTCTGCAGCTCTGTACATTCTTGTGATTGCTTTTTCTTTCGCACTTTCTTGGCTTAATGCGTACTTTTCTTTTTCTGATTGTTCTCTGAGCACTTTTGGTATTTTTTCTGGTGCATACAGTTTTTGTGGTGCTAGAATCGTCATGTAGTGTGTTGCTGCATCCCACAATTTTTCAGGTTCTTTTTCTTTTCTGTATTTTTCTAAGAGTTTGTCTCCGTAAACCAGATGTTCTAAGGGCGTCCCTTCTTCACTTACTTGTTTTGTGTATGTTTCTTTCACTATTTTTCTCATTGTTCTAATTTTGAGTTTTTTATCCAGTTTTTCATATGCGTCTTTCATTTTTTCAAACCTTTTTTTATGCAATTAGTTTTTCTAGTGTTGATTCTTTTTCGATTTTAGCGTATTTTGGTTGGCATGCTTGGATGTACATTTTTTCGATTTCTTTTGTATCCATTTCGTTTACCCCATAGTTTGTATTTCATTGCTATTCTGTGTTCTATTTTTGGTTTCAAGTCTCCTTGTTTGTGCATTTTTAGTGCTGGTTGGTACATTACGCTTAGTTTGTCGCTTAATTCTTTTGATAGGCTAAGTTCTCCATATGCCCATTCAGGTCCTTTTCCTCCATCTAGTCTTATTTCACCAAAGCTTGAAATTTTCATATCTAGTGGCAAGTCTGCGCCTATGTAGTATCCTGCTACTCCTTTGTGGTCTTGGACTTTTCCTTGATCATCTACGTATAGTGGTATTATGTGTGCTTTTGCGTATATTCCGTCTGTTATTTTTCCACCTACTGATGCTCCTATTCCGTATCTTGTGTCAAAACCGCTTCCGTATACTCCTTGGCCTATTATGCTTATTGGGCCTTCTACTTGTTTGGATAGTGTTGTTTTTCCGTAGTATCCTTTTTCTCCGTATATTTCCAGGAAACTGCTTCCTTTGATTTCTCCTGGTAGTTCAAAGCCTACTGTCGGTCTTACATATGATTTTCCTGCTTCAAATGATTTGATTCCTTCTATTTCTGTTGTGCTTTGTGCTTTTAGTGGCGTTGTTGCCAATCCTAGTGCTAGTACTAATCCTGCAATTCCGATTTTTGCTTTTTTCATTAGTTCCATTTCATTCACCTCTTATACTACTTGTAAGTGAAAACAGATATATTAATGTTTCAATGAAAAAATTTATAAAATTAGTATAAAGTACTAATGTTATACTAAAAAATGAAAAATATTGATAAAAAGGATGAAAGGCTGCTTCTGGAGCTATATAATAACGGCAGAGCATCTATAACTGAAATGGCTTCTAAGATAGGCCTATCAAAGGAAGCTACTAATTATAGATTGAAAAGACTTCAAAACGAAGGAATCCTTTTAAAAATTGTTCCTATAATAGATTTTTCAGCATTAGGATATTCAACATATAGGATACAAGTATTATTGAATCCTGAAGGAAAAAAAAAGAAAGCAGAAATTGAAGAAGAATTAAAAAAATTAAAAATTCTTAGTTGGTTAGTAAAATTGTCTGGCGCGTGGGATTATGTATTTTTATTTAATTCTAGAAGTAACTTGGAATTTTCAAAAACATATGAAGAATTCATAATCAAATTTGGAAAATATATAGATAAAAAAATATCTTCTTTAGTATTTTCAATAACTCATTTTCCACTCACATATCTATATGGTGGTGAAAGAAACTACTTAAAGCAGGAAATGAAGACAAAAAATTTTAGTCTTGATGAAAATCAGAAAAAAATAATTGAACTATTAGAAGAAGATGGCAGGATTACTTTGTTAGAAATGGCTAGAAGAATGGATGTGTCTTTAACCACTGTTAAATATCATTTACAGATTCTTGAAAAAAAAAGAATAATATTTTCTTATAAACCATTAATTAATTTAGATAAGTTTAATTATGAACATTTTAAAGTGATGATAGAGCTTGCGGATACTTCTCAGAAAAAAATTCTTAAAGAAGTATTAACAAATAATCCTCACACAGTATATATAACTGATGCGTGGGGTAAGTATGATTTGGAGTTTGAATGTCATTATAAGAGTATACATGATTTATTAAGATATATTGAGAAACTAGAAGAAAGCATTTATATAAAAAAATATGATTTAATATTTACTAATGAAGAATTGTTAATAAATGGTATGCCTGATGAATAAAAATAATTTGGAGACTAACAAAAAAATGGATGTGTTGATTTTATTAGAAAGGGAACTTGTTTGGCTTGACTTAGTATTTGATGATGAATATATAAAAGAAAATTGTAATTTAATAAGTGTCAAAAATTATAAGGAATTCATTAAAGAACTAAGTACTAAAAAATTTGCAGTTGTAGTTTTTTGTTTTCCAGAGTTTGGATTTTCTAAAAATAAAATAAAATATTTAGAAATATTAACTAAGGCTTCAAAAAATAATGGTGCTAAGTATGTCTTAGGTTTAGATCTTATTATTTTTGCAAATCAATATTTGATGGCGGGAGTTGATTATTTCTTTCAAAAAGATGAATTTATTCACAGGCACTTAAAAAAACAAAAATATTCTTCTTTTCAATTATTTAGACATTTATTGACAAATATTATTCTTAATAAAAAACCAAATCAATCAATCGAATCATTAATTATTGAAAAAAAAGAATTTTATGATTCTGTTAAAGATATTTTTGATTATAGATCTACAATAACTGCTAATACTAGGATTGAATTATCACTTATTAAGAAATATCTTGATGTGTGGAAAGCAGGAGTCGTTCTTGATGGCGGTTGCGGAAATGGAAGGTTAACTGAACCTTTAGCCGCTATGGGATTTATAATTACAGGTATTGATATTAATGAAAATTTGCTTAAAGAAGCTCGTAATAAAAGCAAGAATAAGCATAATCCAAAATATTTAAGAATGAGTCTTACAAATATAGATTTGCCTTCTAATAGTTTTCAAGCAGTCATATTAACTTGGCATGTTATTAATGAATTTAAAGAATATCAAGTTGATGTTTTAAAACAAATTCATAAGGTATTAGTCAGTGATGGTATTTTCATTTTTGACTTTCCTGATGTAGGTAAAAATGTTCAGATTGATGCTGAGGGAAACTATGAAGATGAAGGTACGGGCTTGATAAAATACAGGGGCTTAGTTCTTCCTGTAGACAGAATGTTAAGATTAGTTGAGAGTCAGGGTTTTTTAATTGCGGATTATAAAAGAGTTGACTTTGGAGGGGGAAAATTTTTTGTTGTTGCAATAAAAAGATGAAATAAAATTTTTTGTTTTTAAAAGTTTCTGGATTTATTTCATAAGAACAAAAAAATCATTTTTTAAATGCGTCATATCCTTTTTTTTCCAGTTGTTTTGCTAGCTTTGGTCCGCCTGTTTTTATTATTTCTCCATTAATCATTACGTGTATCGTATCAGGTTTTAGGTAGTTAAGCATTCTTTGGTAGTGTGTTATGACTAGTATTGTCATGTCTGGGAATTCTTCTTTTACTTTGTTTATTGCTTCAGATACTTTTTTTAATGCGTCAATGTCAAGGCCTGAGTCTGTTTCATCTAGTATTGCTATTTTTGGCTCAAGCATTGCTAATTGGAGGATTTCCATTTTCTTTTTTTCTCCTCCGCTGAATCCTTCGTTTAAGTATCTGCGAGCGAATTCTTTTGGTATTTGCAGAATATCTAGTTGTTTGTTTAGTTTCTTTACGAATTCAGGAATTTTTATTTCGTTATTTTTTTCTCTTCTTGCATTAATTGCCTGTCTTAAGAAGTTTGACACGGTAACTCCAGGTACTGATACAGGGTATTGAAATGATAAGAATATTCCTGCTTTGCTTCTTTCGTTAGGTTCCATGTTTAGAATATTTTTTTCATTTAGTAAGACTTCTCCTTCTGCTTCGTAATTTGGGTGTCCCATTATTGCATTTGCTAATGTGCTTTTTCCTGAACCGTTTGGTCCCATTATTACATGGATTTTTCCTTTATCTAATTCTAAATTAAGATTTTTTATTATCTCTTTGTCTTCAACTTTTGCGTTTAAGTTTTTTATTATGAGTGCTTTTGTCATTTTGTTTGTCTCCTTTGTTTTGTTGTGGTTTTAGCTACGAAGATTTATTGCCTTCTTTAAGAGCAAATATTTACTGATGAGCACAAGCATTATTGACTTTGTCAATGTGCTCATCTTAATTTGTCTTCAAGGTAGCTTTTTGTTTTAGTCATTCTTTTTCTATTGAGTTTTTTAATGCGATTAGTGGTGTTTGTATGCATTCCTTTCTTGATTCCGGTACGTGGATTTTGATTAGATTTTCTATGTTGTGGGTTTCAAGTTCTTTTGTTTCATTTGCTGTTTTGTTCTTTATGTGTTCTGTTAGGAGGGACGCTGTTGCAATGCATAATGCGCATCCTTTTCCTGTCCATCCCGCTTCTTGTATTTTGTTGTCTTTTATTCTTAGCCGTATTTTTATGATGTCTCCACATATGTGGTTGCTATGTTCTCCTTCATTTGTTGGTTTTATGATTTTATGATTGTTCTTCGGATTTTTGTTTTCTTTTAGGATGTTTTCTTTGTATATTTCGTCGTTCATTTTAGTAATCTCTTCGCGTCTTTTATTGCTTCTATTAATTTATCTACGTCTTTTTTGTCGTTGTAAAAACTTATGCTTATTCTTGCAGTTCCAGGAATTTTGAGACTGTTCATTAGTGGCTGGCAGCAGTGATGTCCTGATCTTATACAAACATTGTGTTTGTCAGCGATTGTAGCAAGGTCATGAGGATGAATGTTTTTTATTTCAAATGAAATGACAGGCCCGTAAGTTTGTATTTGACGATCTTCATTCTGAAAGCTAATGTCATGACCAAATATTTTTGCTCCTTCTTTTCTTAGTTTTTTCAGCGCGTATTCTTTTAGTTGTTCTTCTTTTTTGAATAGTTTGTTAAGGTCTTGTTTTTGAAGCCATTCAATTGTTTTTGCAAATGCATATATTCCTGCTGTATCTATAGTTCCTGCTTCAAATTTGTAAGGGGGTTCATCCCATGTTGTCTCTTTTGTTGTGACTTTGCTTATCATGTTTCCTCCGTATAGGAAGGGTCTTAGTTTTGTTAGTTGTTCTTGTTTTCCGTGCAAGAACCCTGTTCCTAGCGGTCCGTATAATTTGTGTGCTGAGAATGCTATGAAATCTATGTTTGTTTTGCTTAAGTCTATTTTTTTATGTGCTAGCAGTTGCGTTCCGTCTATTATTATTTTTGTTTTAGGATTTTTTTGTTTTATTTTTTTTGATATTCTTTCTATGTCTATTATTTGTCCTGTTACGTTTGACATTGCTGTAAATGCAACTATCTTTGTATTTTTGTCTACAAGTTTTGTTATGTCTTCAAAATTGTTTTTTTCTTTGTTGTATTTTGCTACTTTGAATTCTGCTTTTTTTCTTTTAGATAGTTGTTGCCATGGTATGAAGTTTGCATGATGTTCCAGTTCTGTTGTTATGATATTGTGTTTTGAATTTATTTCTGGTTCTAGTGCTATTGCAAGCATGTTAAGTCCTTCTGTTGTTCCTTTTGTAAATATTATTTCATCAGGTTTTACTTCTATGTATTTTGCTATTCTTTTTCTTGCCCAGTCTAATTTTGAAGTTGCATCCATGCTTAGTTTGTATAATCCTCTGTGTGCGTTTGCATTGCTCGTTTCATAGAATTCTTTTATTGCATTTATACATGCCTCTGGTTTTTGTGTTGTTGCAGCGTTATCTAGATAAACTAATTTACTCTGTTTTTTTAGTAATGGGAAATCTTGTTTCATATTAGCTCCAGCTTTTGTTTTATTTTTTTTGTTAGTTCTTCTGGTATGTCTTTTAGCATTGCTGTGAAGAAACCATTTATTATTTCTTTTTCTGCGTCTTCTTTTTTTAGTCCTCTGCTTTGCATGTAGAATATTTGGTCTTGGTCTAGTTTGGTTATTGTTGATCCATGGCTGCATGTTACGTTGTGGTTGTGTATTTCTAGGTCTGGTATTGATATTGCTTTTGAATTATCCAAAATTAATAAGTCTGATTTTTGGTATCCGTCTGCTTCGTCTGCCTGCGGGTTTATTTTTACCATTCCTCTTGTTGTTGCTGTTGATTTTGTTAGCGTTCCTTTTGTTTCTATTCTGCTATTTGTGTTTTTTCCTGTGTGTTCGCTTTTTGTGTCTATTGTTATTTCTTCATTGTTTGCTTTGAAGAGATTTATTGTTCTTTGATTGCTGTTATCTCCTATTAGTTTTGCGTGGACTTTTGCTGAAGATAATGTAAAGAGAATTATTTTAGCGTTTTCTTCTGTTTCTGTTATTATGTTTTCTGCTTTTATTAAAATATGTGCTTTGCTGTTTTTCTTTGCAACTATTTTAACTTCTTTTTCTTCTATGTCGAGGATTTGCTGCGAGTTTTCTGGAATTGTTATTATTTTCATGCAGTGGTATCGTCCATTGACACCTGAGCGTATGTCGCTTTCAGCGAATACACTATATTTATTTTTGTTCAACCTAGACTTCCCTCCATTTCCATTTGTATCAGTTTGTTCATTTCGATTGCGTATTCGAGCGGGAGTTCTTTCATTAGAGGTTCTATGAATCCTGAGACTATTAGTTTTAATGCGTCTTCTTCTGAAAGTCCGCGGCTCATTAAGTAGAATATTTGATCTTCTGATATTTTTCCTATTGTTGCTTCGTGCACCATATCTGCGTCTTTCTCTTCTACTTTTATTGTTGGGTATGTGTTTGATTGAGATTTGTTGTCAAACATCATTGCATCACAGTGTACGGAGCATTTTGCATTTGTTGCTCCTTTTTTTATTTCTACTATTCCTCTGTATGCAGTTATTCCTCCATCTTTGCTTATTGATTTTGATTTTACTGTTGATGTTGTGTCTGGCGCTAAGTGGTATATTTTTGCTCCTGTATCTTGGTTTTGCTCTGGTCCTGCGTATGCTATAGTTACATGGTGTCCTTGAGATTTTCTTCCTAGTAGGAGTGATGCTGGATAGAGCATTGTTATTCCGCTATTGTGAACAATCATCCCTTCTGCTACAAAATTATGATGTTTTTCAACTTCTATGTCGAAGGTTGGTTTTATTCCCGTAGGGATTATGTCTTTTATTGTAGTGAATCCAATTTCATCGGTTGTTTTGCTTCTGAAGTTTTTTCCTTTACTGCTTACATAGTTTCTTTTTGTCTTTACAATTTTTAGTTTTTCTTTCTTTTCTTTGTTTTTTATAGGGATTTCTTTTACATTTTTTCCATTTAGAAGTATTCTGTATGAGTCGTTTGCATTGCAATCTATTCCAAGGATTTTTGTTTTCCTTTTTTTGCCGTGTACAAAGACATTTGAAAATCCTATTCCACAAGATAGTGCAATTTCTTGGATGTCTTCTAGTATTTCTTTGTTTATGCTTGTTATGTATGCGCCTCCTTCGCCTATGTGTCCGTCAGAGTCAATGTATCCAGCTAGCAAAGCCATTTTTTGTTTTTTTGGTAGTTTGTGAACCCATGGCGGAATTTTTTTTGTGTCTGCTTTTCCTGAAAAACCAATTTTGATTATTAGATCAGCTAAGGGTCTGGAATTTATAACAAGGAATCTGTCTTTTTCATATTTTACGTCAATATGAAATAATTTTTTTACAGCAGTCTTTACCTCTTTTCTCAACGAATCCTTTTCAGGTATTGCTATATTTATCTTGGCATTTTTTTTGTTTAGATATATATGTCCATCTCCTAGAAGAATTCCCAAAAGCCACATTAAGTCTTCATTTGTTTCTTTTGGTTGTTTTATTTTTTTGTATAAATGGTTTATGCTCATGGAGAACTCCTTGGTGTATTGGTTTTTGCTTTTTACTTGTTTGTTGTAGTTGTATGATGGAAGTTTATAGGGTATTCCTTCTACTGGCAGAGATTTGGCTATAGCTATTAAATCTCCTTTTTTTAAATCTTCAAGCTTTTTCCATTCTGTTCTGAAAAATCCTTTTTTGTGATTCGGGTTGTTTTTTTTATGTGTTAGTGCAAGGAAGGGATGGTTTCCGGTCGCTTCTATTTCTCTTCCTCCGGCTTTTAGTCTGTATGTTTTTTTATCGCCGCTGTAAATTTTTTGTTTGATTTTTGCCTTTTCTAATTTGTTAGTTTTTTCATTTAGTGCATATACATAATCTCCAGGTTTTAGTTCCATTATTTTTGTCGGTCCCTTTGGGTTTGTTGATATTTTTGTGTCTCCGGCAAGACAACCGAGATTTCCAGAAACCCATTCCATTATTCCTTCTTCGTATACGTTTGCTCTTTTTGTGTTTAGGTTGTATGTGTTTCTTGACCAGTTTTCTACTGAACTGTAACGCATTCTTGCTCCTTTATGTACTATTACTTCTACGCAGCCTGCATGTATTGAAGGAGATTTGTATTTTGGAGCTGAGCAGTTATGCACTATTACGCTTCCGGCGGTGTATGTTTCGTGTCCTTCTACTCCGAAATTGTATACTTCTTTGTTTTTGGTTTTCTTTTTTGTAATTTTCTTTATGGGTACATAGGCGAATTTTTTATCAATTCCAAACATTGATGCTCTTTTGTGGTTGTTTATTGTTTTATTTATTTTTATTCCGACTAGGTTTCCGAATTTTACCATGTGTTCTCCTGTTATTCCTAGTGTATAAATGGTTCTTCTGTTTTCTTTTTTTCTGTTTCTTTTGTTTATGAATGCAAATATTCCTTGTCTTAGTAGTATATCTCGTATTTGCCTTGTCATCGTTTTGGATGTTGTGTTAATTCTGAATGCTTCTTTAGTTCCTGATTCATGTTTTTTGTTGTAGTAGTTCCCATCTCCTCTGAACCATCCAAGAATTATTTGTTTTTGGTTTTCATGGCTTTCTGTAAGCATCCACGGCGGTACTTGTTTGTTATAGTTTCTATCTCCGAATTGTTTGAATATTCTTGCCAGTTCCGTTGAGTTTACTCTTACGGACGTTCCATTATTTTTTTTGTGGTGTACTTCGTATGCTTCTACTTTGAATACTTTTTTTAGGCATTTTTTTACGTCATCTATGTATGTTCTTTCTTTTTTGTTAAAGTCAAAACACAAGTAATGCTCTTTCATGGTGCTTCCTTCTGATAAATAATATCCTATTAATCTGTAAAATTCAGGTGTCGCTTTTACTTTTACTTTGCTTGTTTTGAATTTTTTCTCAGGGTCCCATTTTTTTACTTCAAATGTTCTTTCTTTTTTTGTTTTTGTCACTTGATTTATTGGCATTGCTAAATAATCTTTTTTTTCCATGTATTTTGGTATGTTCCATTCTAATTCGAACTCTTTGTTTCTGTCATTTTGTGTTTTTCTTTTTGCAAAGAGAAAGGGGTGTTCTGGTGTTGCTGTTATTTTTTGTGTTGAGTCCCCATAGTATTCTATTTCATAGAGTTCTCCTTCGTGTTTGTATTTTTGAAGATCTTTTACTTTTCTGTATTCTCCTTCATGAGTTAAAACTTTGTCTTTTTCTGTTACGTCCTCTATTTTTTTGTATCCTGCGTCTGTTATTATTAGTGTTCCTTTTGTAAAGCATCCTTCTATGTAGTGGCATTCAGCGTTTTCTTCTACTATTATGAGTGTGTGTTCGAATTGTCCCATTCCGGATTCGTTCATTCTAAAATATGCTTGAAGTGGTTGGTTTACTTTAACTCCTTTTGGTACGTAGATGAATGTTCCTCCGCTCCATACTGCTCCGTGCAAAGCTGCATATTTGTGCAGAGCTGGGGAGACGCATTGTGTCATAAAGTATTTTTTTACGAGCTCTGGATATTTTTCTACTGCTACGTGCATGTCTTCAAAGATGACTCCTTTTTTCTTTAGGTCTTCTTTTAGGTTGTGGTATATTGTTTGAGAATCGAATTGCGCTCCTGCTCCTGCAAGTGCCTTTCTTTCAGCTTCAGGTATTCCTAGTCTTTCAAAGGTTTGCTTTATGTTTTCAGGAACATCTTCCCATTTTGTTGAATTGTATTTTGCGTCTGCTACTGCGTAGAAGCATATTTTGTTTAAGTCAAGTTTGCTTAGATCAGGCCCCCATGTTGGTACTTGTTTTTCCTGAAATATTTTGAGTGCTTGTAATCTTTTTTTAAGCATCCATTCAGGCTCTTTTTTGTATTTTGATATTTGCCGAACTACTTCTTCGTTTATGCCTATCGGTACTTTGAATATGTATTTTGTTTCGTCTCTATTGTCGTATAGTTGTCTACTTATTTCCATTTTTATAGTTTTATTTTTAAAGGTCTTTTTACTTTGCGTTGGTCTCTTTTCCAACAAGTCTTGCATTGTTTATGTACGTGTTCATCTACTAACTTTAGTATGGGAATTATTGTTTCTTTGTTTAATGAGTATATTCTTTCTTTTCCTTTTCTTTCTACATTTAAGACATTGCAACTAACTAATTTTTTTAGACGGTGACTTGTTGCGGATTGCTCAATTTTTGTTTCGTTGCTTATTGTTGTAACGTTTTTAGGTCCTTGTTTTAGCGATTCAATTATTTTGATGTTGCTTTCATTAGCAAGGTTGCTGAAAAAGTCAGTGTACGAGTAGCATTTCATATGAAATAGAATTCATATGTTGTTTATAATGGTTTTGGGTTGTGAATAATTATTTACTATACAGATTATGTGGCAGAGGTACTGTGGACTTTAGTCCATTGAGTGAATGCCACTCCAAAAAAACATCATTTGTTTCTTAGGATTTTTCATTGATAAAACATCAATTTAGTTCTTAAAAGGGCTTTAGCCCTAAAAAAGTTTCAAATAATAACCAGTACCCACCCGAATGGTACCTCGTCCTTTAGGGCGAGGAGAGGGTGGGTACCATAATAAACTTCCATACAGAAAATAAATATATTTCCGAAGTTGATTTAAAAAAATATTTAAATAACATTAAATAACTTTATTTAATGGCAATAAAAACATTTAATGTGGATGAAGAAACATATCGTAAGTTTTCCGAGTACTGCAAGTCTTCCGGAATTAGCATGAGCAAGCAAATAAACAACTTCATGAAAACGATGACTGAAGATGAACGGGAAGTCAGAGAAGAATACCTTGAAAGACTTGAAAGAATCAGAAAAGGAAAATATATCAAAGTCAAAGATCTTGAAAAACACTTTAATGTATAAAAGCATATTTTCTAAAACAGCAGAGAAAAAAATACAGAAATTAGACACGACACAAAGAAAAGATGTTGTAAAAAAAATTAAAGATATATGTGAAAATCCTTTTCATGAATATAAATATCTAAAAAATGTGATGAAAGGATTTCAGAGAGTTCACATAGGTCATTTTGTTTTAGTATTCAGAATTGAACATCAAGAAATGACTGTTTACTTTGATAACTTCGATCATCATGACAAAATCTATAAATGAAAATAATTCTCTTTAATTATGTCCTCATATTGTACATACGCAAGAGCTAGAAATGATCATCATAAAGAACATCATGATACAGAACATGGCGTGCCTGCGAAGAATGACGATGACTTATTCAGACGTCTAATTCTAGAGATAAGTCAAGCAGGACTCTCTTTTGATACAATTCTAAAAAAGAAGAAAACTATACACAAAGCATTCCCTTCTGTAAAGAAAGTTGCAAAGTACGGAGAGAAAGAAATAGCTGAACTCATGCAAAATCCAGGAATAATAAGAAACAAACTCAAGATTCATGCAGCAATTCATAATGCAAAAAAAATAATTGAGCTTCAGAAGGAACATGGTTCTTTTAAGAAATGGCTTAATAAACAAGAATGCAAAAATAAGGAAGAATGGGTAAAACTCTTTAAGAAAACTTTTAAGTTTACAGGCGGAGAAATAACAAACGAATTCTTGATGAGTACAAATTATTTGCCTGGAGCTCATGATGATGATTGTTATATGTTTAAAAAACACCATTGAAAAATAGTAATGTTTTTAATTGCCTGTAGTTTCCCATACTTATGAAAGGACAGTTAGTGCTAATTGAGTCGCCTTACAAGTCAGATAATATTGAAATAATAAGGAGGAATCTTGCGTATGCAAGAATAGCTGCTAATGATTGTATAAAGAGGGGAGAATTCCCTTATGGCTCTCACATATTCTTTACACAACCAGGAATTCTTGATGACAAAATCGATCCGGAAAGAATGGCGGGCATACAAGCAGGTCTTAGAATTGCATCTTTCTTTGATGTATCTGCATTTTACAAAGATTTAGGGATTAGTGAGGGCATGGAGAAGTACGGTTTGACTGCCGCGCATGAAATGAATAGAATTATAGAAGAGAGAACTATACCTGGCTGGAAAGACAGGGTGGTGAAATTATATCGTGCGCATTCTGATGGAGCTATTTGGGGCGTTACTGATAATTTTGATTTTTTGGATTTATAATTTGTATTCACCAAAATCTCTGAATAATAAATACGCTTATTCCTAAGGGTATTATAGAGATTAATAAATTTGTTACTAAGGATACTTTGCCAAAAAGTAAATAAACTGAAAGAATGTAAAGCGCTGCAGGTATCATAAATATTAATGCTGAGAGTAAATATCTTTGTGTGACTGCTAGCTGAGGATTCATAGATATGAATATTAATCCAAGTATCGTCATTATTGGCAATGCTACAAGAAGCCCAGACCATTTTGAATCTATTGTTCTTGAAAGAAGTGTTGCTCCGACTACTACGGCTCCGGATATTATAAATTGAAGTATTATTTGTGTTGTGTTCATAGAATAATTTTTCGCTTTGAAGTTAAATAATTTTCTAATACTTATAACTTAATAGTATAATTATTATTTGTTCCTCTGTATTCAAATCCTACCTTTTTTGCATATTCCTCCGGAAGATTTGTGTCGATTAGGGCAATTTCTGCACCTTTTTGTTTGAGATTATTTTTTATTTCTTTTAGTAGTGCTTTGCCAATACCTTGTCCTTGATAATTCTTTAATACGGCCCAATGATCTATAGAAATTCTCCAGCCATAATTACCTATTACTGCGCCAACAACTTTATTATTTTCTTCGGCAATCAAGAAAAGTTCGGGTTCATTTGTTATTTTTTCTTCTAATCTTTCTTGTTTATCAAATGGTTCGAAATAAAGATTTGTTTCTTTCCATAAATCAATTATTTGATTTATATCTTCTTTTTTGGCATTTCTTATTTTCATATTTAGATTAAATCTTTTTCATCTTTTAATCTTTTCAGGTGTATTACATTTACCGGGCAGCTTTCTGCTGCTTCCATGTTTTCTTTGAATTCTTCTTCAGAAATATCTTTTTCCTGCCAGCCATCTTCTCTGTCTTTTCCATTTATGATGTCTGATTTTCCGTCATCCGCCATTTCCCAGTGATCAGGAGCCACAGCTGCGCATGCGCTGCACCCAATACATCCAGGTCTATCGTGCAATAATTTGTACTTCTTTTCTTTTTTTTCGTCTGACATATTTCTTTGAGAATAATTAATTGTTTATAATATTTGTTAAAATTTTTTATTTTTTTGAGCTTTTTTTTAGTCGTCAGAATTAGTTTGGTCTTCTTCTATATTTTTATCATCTTCTGTTTCGTCATCATCGCTGTTTTCTTCAACTTTTTGTACTGGTCGAGGGTTTTTCTTTAAGTCTTCTTCTTCTTTTTCTACTTCTTCTTCTGCTGTTTCTTCGTTTAGTATTTTTCCTGCTGCTACTAATTGATCGTTTTCTCTTAATTTTATAACTCTTACTCCTTGTGTGTTTCTTCCTATTGTCGAAATGCCTCTCACAGGTGTTCTTACAACCATCCCATTTTTTGTTATTAGCATTAAATCTTCGTTTCCATTAACTGATCTTACGCTTACTACGTACCCGTTTTTTTCTGTTAAATTTATGTTTATAACGCCTGATCCGCCTCTGTTTATCAGTCTGTATTCTGAAGCTATTGTTTGTTTTCCATATCCTTTGCTTGTTAATGTTAAAACTTTTGTTTCATCGTTTACTAGTATCATGCTTACAACTTCATCTTTTCCTTTAAGCCTTATTCCTGTGACTCCTCTTGATGTTCTTCCTATTGATCTTGCGTCTGTTTCTTTGAATTTGCATGCGTTTCCGTTTTTTGTTGCAAGGAGTACTTGTTGTTTGCCGTCTGTTATTGTTACTGAAACAACTTCGTCTCCTTCATCTAAAGTTATTGCTCTTATACCGCCTTTTCTTGGTTTGCTATATGCTGCCAAAGACGTTTTTTTAATTATTCCTTTTTTTGTCGCAGCTAGTAAGAATTTGTTTTTTTCAAAGTTTCTTACAGGTAGGATTGCTGATATTTTTTCTTCTTTTTCTATATCTATTAAGTTTACGATTGCTTTGCCTTTGCTATAACGTCCACTTTCAGGGATTCTGTAAACTTTTACCCAGTGGACTTGTCCTTTGTCTGTTAGTACAAGTAAGTATGAATGCGTATTTGCTATGAATATTTTTTCTGTGAAATCTTCTTCTTTGTTTTCTGTTCCTATGATTCCTGTGCCTCCTCTTCTTTGAGCTTTATATGTGTCTAGCGGCATTCTTTTGACATATCCTGCGTTGCTTACGGTTACTACGACTTCTTGTTCTTCAATTAAGTCTTCAATATCTAGGTCTTCGTCTTCTTGTTCTATTATCTCTGTTTTTCTTTCGTCTCCGTACGTACTTATTATTTCTTCTTGCTCTTCTTTTATTATGTTAAGTATTTTTGTTTCGTCGGCTAGTATTTCTTTGTATTTTGTTATTTTTTCTTTTAGTTCTGTGTATTCTTCTTTTATTTTGTGAGTTTCAAGTTTTGCAATTTTTTGAAGTTTCATATCTAATATTGCTTGGGCTTGTTTGTCTGTTAATTCATAATTTGTTGTCAGTTTTTCTTTTGCATCATTTGCAGATTCTGAACCTTTTATTAGTTCTATCATGTTGTCAATATTGTTTAGCGCGATTGTGAGCCCTTCTAATATGTGTGCTCTTTCTTCTGCTTTTCTTAAATCGTATTCTGTTCTTTTTATTACAACTATTTTTCTATGTTGCAAGTAGTGTGAAAGCATATCTTTTAGTGTTAGAATTTCTGGTTTGTTGTTTACTAATGCTAAAAATATTATTCCAAATGTTTCTTGAAGTCTTGAGTGTTTTAGTAATTGGTTTTTTATGAGTTCTGGGTTTGCATCTTTTTTTAGTTCTATTACTATTCTCATTCCTTTTCTGTCTGATTCATCTCTTAGATCAGAGATGCCTTCAACTCTTTTGTCTTTTACTAATTCGGCGATTTGAATTATTAGTTCTGATTTATTTACCATGTATGGTATTTCTGTAACTATTATTTTTTTTCTTCCGTTTTTTTCTTCTTCATAAGTTTTGCTTCTTACAAGGACTTTTCCTCTTCCTGTTACGTAAGCAGATTTTATTCCCATTTGACCCACTATTTGTCCTCCTGTAGGAAAATCTGGTCCTTTTACTAATTCCATTAATTCTAAATCTTTAATATCGGGATCTTCTATTATTTTTATTACCGCTGAGGCTATCTCTTTTAGATTATGTGGTGGAATGTTTGTTGCCATTCCTACTGCGATTCCTGTGCTTCCATTCATCAAAAGGTTTGGGATTTTGCTTGGTAGAACCTTTGGTTCTTCTAGTGAACCATCAAAGTTTTCCATGAATGGCACGGTTTCTTTATCAATATCTTGAAGCATTTCTTGGCTTATTTTTGCCATTCTTGATTCTGTATATCTCATAGCCGCAGCAGAATCTCCATCAACTGATCCAAAATTTCCTTGTCCTTGCACTAACGGGTATCTTAATGAAAAATCTTGGGCCATTCTCACAAGCGAATCATATACTGCCGAGTCTCCATGTGGGTGATATTTACCTAAGACTTCTCCTACTATTCTTGCGCATTTTTTAAAAGGTGTATTGTGTCTTATGCCCATGTCATTCATTGCATAAAGAATTCTTCTATGTACTGGTTTTAATCCATCTCTTACATCCGGAAGTGCTCTTCCGACAATTACAGACATAGAATAATCAAGATAAGCAGATTTCATCTCATCTTCAATTACTTGAGGTATTATTTTTTCTTGTTTTTCTGTTTTTTCGTTATTTTCAGTGTCCATCGTATGTTCTCTAGTTTTATGTTCTAAGCAAATTGGTGCATTTTATAAGGTTTTTGTTATTGAAAAAAGGTGCGTTGTATTGCATCATTTTCAACTAAAAAATAACGATAGTCACTTTTGAGTGGTATAAAATCGTAAAGTATTTAAAGGCTGTTGAATGATCTGTTAAAGACTATGAGGAAAAAGAGTTTCTTTAGGAAAGGCCTTGAAAAAGTAATCTTGACAGCATCAGGATTATTGTTGTTAAACAGCATAAATGCTGCTCAGACTACTAATTTAACGTTTTCTGGTGAAGTAAAGACTAAAACTGAAATGGAGAGGCCTTTGCAAGTGCCTATAAACATAGAACAGTTAGTTAGCGGTTCATGGCAATCAAGAACTAATACGATGAGCAACGAACAAGGACAATACGAAATAAGTACTATTGTAACAGGCATGAAAGAACACCAAGCATTAGCGCCTATGAACTACATAATTTTAGATAACAAAGGTTTTTTGTCTGCAACAGACAACACACAACTAACACACGCCGTGTACACAGTGCCTTTAATGCAAGAAATACTAAAAGAACAAATAGATCTAAAGCAAGGTAATAACGATTTGCCAAAAAACAATTTTAACAGATTAGCAGACTCGCACTACTTTGAAACATACAGCAACAAACACGGCGTAATAAGTAGGCTTATATCAATTCAAAACGGCCAAATAACGCATGAGAGCGTAAAAGGAAACAGAACTATAAAAATGCCTGTGACCAACAGCAGAAATAATAATGATGATTTTGAGAAAGCACAAAAAACGCAAGCCTCGCAAGTTTCGCAGAATTTTCAAGACTCCGATTCATTATACT
>JAIPHP010000008.1 GCA_021735165.1 Candidatus Woesearchaeota archaeon | reverse complement strand
CACTATTCATAATCACAAGCGACATCAACCAACACTACGGAACACCAGCACACGAAATCGAAATTCAAGAAAGAGACACAGTACTAACAGACTTAAAAAAAGTTCTAAACCTTGAAGGTACACCCCTAGAAGAATGGAAACGAGTTAATTATTCTGGACCACACAAGGTTGACGATATAAATGATAATGATTTGAAAGATAGGATATTGGAAGAATATGGTGGCTATAACTATGCTGACATATACTTTGGCAATCATGATGGTAATAGTCAATCCGTTGACAGTTTATATAGATTGAAACGTGCAGATATTTCTTTTGGTTCATACTCAACACCCGGTAACAAAGTTTCTGAGATATTTGCAGGAATACTTAATTGTAGAGACCCACCAACAATAAGTCTTGGTGTGGGGGATTATTTTCTTGCAACAGACATTGCCGGATACAACAATACGCAGTTAACAGAAGCCTGTTGGGGCATGACACAACAAAAACTGTTATTACCGCAAGGGTACCCCTTAGGAAGATAAAGAAAACATTCTTGTTTTCATTCTTCCTCTTCTTCAGGTTCGTGATAACCAAATATTTTAACGTTATCTTTATCAAACCAGTAATCTGTTTTGCCGTATTTTTCCATTTTGCAGCAAGCTGTGCTTTTGCCTTCCCAATGGGGCATTAATTCTCTTGGCGTATATTGAGAAGCAACCCAAAACGGAGAATTACACAAATTATTATTAAAATAGTCTGTGCTTGCTAGCCAAGACTACTTATTAAACCAACTACGATTTACCAAATCAGGATCATCTAAAAAACTAAACTTGCAAACAAAACTAGGCGCAACTCCACACTCATCCCTTTCCCTACACTCCCACAAATTATCAACATCATTATAAAACGCACTCATACCCACAGGACAACACACACCAACTTGACTACTATCATCCAACAACTCCCCGTTATCATCTCTTAGATTGAATTCGTCGTATAAACCGTAGCTGCAATAAAAATGCTGAGGCAAATCATCCGCATCATTTGGTCCTTGACAACTTTCATTAATCTGCCCAACAACACCAGTACTACAACCACTCGTATCAAAAGGGCTGCCAGTACATAGCTGAGGACTAGTACCATAAATTCCAGTTCCTGGATAAATATCAGACCCATAACAGTCAGGATCAGCACAATCAACAAACCCATCACCGTCATTATCTGTTCCATCCCAACAAAGCTCAGGAGTCGTGCAACACAAACTATATTTAAAACTATGACCACCAGGATAAGGATACTTATCATCACCAGGATTACCACTCGTCGTATCAGAAGTGCTGCCAACATGCCCATTCACAGGATTACTAACAGCTAACAATTCTTCCTCATAACCAAGACAAGCACTAACATTTCTCACAGTGCAGCTCAAAGCACCAACATCAACCTCTTCCAAACCTCCACCATTATCATTATAGTTTTTGCCTTGACTGTAATTCCGAACGTGGCCGGTTTTAGCAACAAAAAAATCCACAGAATTCAAACCATAAACCTCTGCGGCATCTCTGCCTTGAGAAGAGCAGCACAAATAAAAACCATGACCAGGAGCCTGATTAAAATGACCAGAAAGCTGCAAATCCCAACTAACATCAAAACCCTCCAAACAAGAAACACCACGCTCCAACAAATTATGAACATAACAATCCATAACACCACTACTACGACCAAGCAAACCCAAACTCAAATCAATTTCCTCCTGAGAAACCTGAGCACTAACACTTAAAAACATTAAAACTAAGAATAACAAGAAACCAAACAACAAAACTATCCGTCTCCCCCTCATGAATTAATTGTAAAAACAGACATTTATATAATTTATCTTTTTAAGGCTTCATCCTAAAAATTGAATTTGAAAAGACTAATAATGCGGATTTTAAAATATAATAATTCGTGAAAAAGATCATATAAAAGAATCAGAACAGAAATAAATTTAAGAAATGAGTTGTTATTATTCCGAGAATTATTCCTAGTATGCAATCAACAACGTTGTGCCTGTTAAGTATTATTCTGGATGCCGATATTATTAGAATATATATTGCTGCATAAATGTAGAATTCTGTAAATGAATTTAGAAATATTGTGTATGCTATTATTGTTGTTCTTGTTACGTGTCCTGATATGAATTGTCTTTTTTTTATTTTTTCAAAGAATTCGTGAATTTTACTTTTGTTTGTTATTCCAAACTTTTTTATGAATGTTGTTTCAAAAGATTTTTGATTGCGGCTTTCTTTTTTGAAAAACATTCTTAGTGTTGCTATTATTATTGTTGAAGCTATAAAAGATAAAATCATTAGTATTGTGTGGTTTAAAGATATTATGTTTATGTAAGTTGCATATGCTATTATCAGAATAAATATGGGTGTTGATGCTGTCAAGCTTATTATTCTAAAGGGCAGTTTTAGCATTTTTTTAGTTTGGCTATGAAAAAACCTTGTGTTTTTGTTTTTT
Source organism: Candidatus Woesearchaeota archaeon (assembly GCA_021735165.1). Classification (NCBI taxonomy): domain Archaea; kingdom Nanobdellati; phylum Candidatus Woesearchaeota; species Candidatus Woesearchaeota archaeon. The sequence goes on along the minus strand of JAIPHP010000008.1, from coordinate 47,699 downwards.
CAGGCCATAATCTTTTTGTTTTTTTTATTTCTTCACTTAATGATTTTCCGAAAGGATTTATTATTCCCGGTTCTCCTATTTCTTTGTTTATGGTTTGTAGTTTCATATCTGGATATTTTTTTATAAACCAATCTATAACTATTTCGTTTTCTTCTGGTTCTAAGGAGCAAGTACTATATACTAAACAACCTTCTTTTTTTAGAACTTTGTATGCGGAGTCTAAGAGTTCTTTTTGTATCCATGATCTGTTTATGAAATCTTTTATTTTTCGTTTTGTGAAGAATTCTTTTTCTATGCAGTAATTTCCTGAACAAGGAGCATCTAAGAGTATTTTGTCAAATAGTATTTTATTTTTTTTTATTTGTCTTCCATCTAACGTTTTTATTATTGTGTTTGTTATTGATAGTCTTTCTAGGTTGTTTTTTAGTTTTTGTGTTCTTTTACCATCTATGTCTAAAGCAATTATTGTTCCTTTGTTGTTCATTAATTGTGCTATTTGTGTTGTTTTTGAACCTGGGCTTGCTGCCATATCAAGTATTATTTCGTTTGGTTTAGGGTCTAGTATTTCAGGAGGTATTTGACTTGCTGTTTCTTGTATATATATTAATCCTTGAAGATATTCATTTGTAGATACTAAAGGTATTTTTGTTTTATATTCATATCCGTGCTTTAAATAAGATATTTTTTTTAGTTTTATTTCTTTTTTTTCTAATCTTTTTATTAATTCATTTTCTGTTGTTTTTATTGTGTTTATTCTTATTGTGTCTTTTATTTTTAGGTTTATTTTTTTTATTTCGTGTCCTAGTTCTTTATATCTTTCAAGTAATTCATTCATATATTTGTTTTATTTGTTTACTTTATGAATTTTTCCATAATATGATGAAAGCAACAAACAACAAAGAAATATTTTCATAATTATTTTGTTTATATACAAAAATTTAATACTTTACAATAATACACTACTTTAAAGTGACCACCACCATTTTAGTTTTTATTTGAATTTGTTGATAAAAATTTGATTTAGTCCGCAATTTTTTTAAATAAGTAAACACACATTGTTTTAATTAACGTGCGAGGTGTTAATATGAAAAATGTTTTTGGTGTATTTATTTTGTTGATTTTTTTGGTTTCACTAGGTTCTTTTGGTTTGGCTCAGGAAGAAAATGGTACTTATGTTCCTGTTGACGATGAAACTGTTTTAGATGAAAACTCTATAAATCTTGAGTCTTTAGAAGATGAAACGGTTAGCGAAGTCAAAGCATTTTCTGTGCCTTTGGGTGCTAAAATTAGGTTGATGCAATTAGAAAGAAGTATTTTAAAAAATGCTGTTCGTACAAGAATTGTTGTTGATTATGTTTATAACAGCGGTAAGGATGTTTCTGAATTAGAAAGCATTCTTTCTGAAATGGAGAGTGTTTTAGAAGAAACTTCAGCTCTTAGCGAGGAGGATTCAGTTGAAAATAGTGTTGAGAGTTATGTTGCTTTGAAAAAGCAAGGTTTGGATTTGACGCAGGAATTTAGGTTGAAGACTAAAGAGTATTTAACTCCCGAGGATGTTTCATCTTTAAAAGAATCTTTAGATTCTGCTGATTATTCTGTTTTGGATACTTTAAAGGAAGAAACTAGAACTGTTGCCAGAGAATATAATGCTCGTAAATTTGAAAATATTATGGGTGAGATGAATAAGGAAGATCAAGGAATCGGTATGAAAATTAGATCTGGAGAGCTCGGTCCTCAAGAAGTTAGAGAAAAAGTTAGAACTGAATTTAAAGACGCTTCTAATGATGTACAAAAGAAAATTGTTCAAAGAGTAAGAGAAGAAGGCAAATCTGTCGGTATTGAGAATGCCAAGAGTGTTTTGCAGGCTAATGCCGGGAGAATCAGTCTTATTAGATCTGAAGTTAGAGAGAGAGTTAGAGATAAACTTGAGAATTCTGAATTTAAGGAAGCTATTCAAGCCAGAATTTTAAATAATAGTGCAAGAATTGCTTTAAAAGAAAATATTGAGAATGGACGATTAGGAATTGTTGGTGGTGGCCAAATTCCTGATGATGCCAATAACGGCGAGAGAAGGAGGTAATTAATATGAAATATTTATCAATTTTAGTTGTGGTTTTGTTACTAACATTTTTTGTTGTTGGTTGCTCTAATTCAGAAGTTGATTCGCAAACGGGTGGCTCTGTATCTGGTGCAGGCGATGATGTTTCTCCTGCAGAAGATGGTGGCGTTGTTGAGGATGAAATTATTAATCCTGACGAGAATGTTAATATAGGAGATGTAATTTAGAGCTTTATTGTTATTTTTTTATCTTTCTTATCTATTTTTTTTATTTTTTCGTTTTCTTTTAGTGATTCTGTATTTTTTTCTTTGAATGTTTTTTTGGCTTCATCTAATATTTGTTTGATCTCTTGGTATTTTTCGTATATTTTTTCTGCTTTTTGTTGATTTTCTTGTATTTCTTTTTTTAATTCTATCATTCTTTGTTCTTGTTGTTCTATTACTTTTTTTACTTTTATTATTTTTTTGTCTTCTTTTGGTTTTTCTTTTTCGATGTTTTGTGTGTTTTGTATTGCCTTGCTAAGTGTGTTTGTTTTTTTTAGATTTGGTATTGTTGTCATGTGTATTGAGTATGCTTCTTTTTCATCATGTTCAGGTTCTAAATCTTGCTTAAATATTGATTGTATGTTTTGTATTAGATTTTCTTTTTGTTCTTGTTTTAAATCTTGAAAATTTAAATTTTTTTGCAGATTTGCTCTTTTAGTTATCTCATCCGCATATTTTCCTCCAAAACCTAGTTTTGTTGCTAAGGTTTTTGCTATTTCTGTTTTTGATGTGTTTAATATTTCTAGTATTTCTTGTTTGGTAGAGGTTTTTGTGTTTATTTTCAAGGGAGGGTATTGAAATTTTTCTTTGGGCTCGATTTTTCTATCTTTAAAATTTTTTGTTTCAAGCGAGTTTTTTATTATTCCTCCTTCCACTAAAATTATGTTTCCTGGCCTAAATAGTTCTATTATTAGAATTTGTTTTTGATCCCTATATTTTAAGTATATTTCGAGTATTCTTTCAAATCCGTGTTGTTTTATTTCTTCAATTGTGCTTTTTTGTATGTGTTTTCTTAAATATTCACAGAAATGGAGTGGTTTTTGAGGAGATTCTTTTCTATCGTTTGTTATGAAAATTTGGTTAGGAAGATTTATTTTTAGTTCTTTTTTTCCGGTTTTAGTATTTATTTTGAATAGAAATTCTTGTTTGTTCCATTGATATATTTTTTCTATTCTTCCTCCTATTAGTGTTTGTAGTTCTTTTGTTAAAAAATGTAAATCTAACCCTGATATTTCTGTCATTTTATTATTAGAAAGTTGTTTTTTTTATAATTTATGTTATTTTGTTGTTTGGCAAATTTGTTTTTTTGGATTACAAAGAGTCTTTATCTAAATATTTGATGTTTTAATGTTTTGAGCACATCATTTTATATTTTGATTCAAGATTATGAGGATTGTTAAGTTTATTTTTTATTTAAATAATATTTATATATTAGTTTGGGTGTTTTGTTGTTTATGGGTGATGTTTTAGTTAAAGATTCTACGTTTTATGTGTTATTATTAGCTTTGCTTTTTTTGAGTGCTGTTTGCGCTCTTGTTGTGGTTCCTATTCTTGTCTTATTTAATTGGTGGGGTTATTTGGTTTTAGGTATTTTAGGAGTCTCTACAGGTTTCTTAGTTAATAATTTTGTTATGGGTCTTGATGATTTTTCTCACCATCACCATGGTGGTGTTTGGTTTGTTATGATTTTTGGTAGTTTGCTTAATTTTTTTGTGCTTTATTATTTGTTGCCTGTTGACGTTTCTTCTCATTCATTTAGTGCGGGGTCTTTGTTTGCTTTTTGTTTTTTGTTGCCTAATTTTTTGGGCCACATCGTTGCAAAATATGAAAAAATTAATAAATAGTTTTTGATGTTGTTATTTTTATGAACATTATTGAATGGACTGAGGCATTTATTAAGTATAAAGATACTGCTTTTAGAAGAATTGATTCTTTGAATGTTGAGAATGATGGTGTTTTGGTTCATAATAAGGATGGTAGTTCTGTTAAGTGGGTTTGTTCTGGGTATCTTAATGATTTAAATATTGATTCTCTTGATAATCAGAGAATTGTTTGCTACAATATGTTAAAGAATGTAGATTGGGTTTTGGAAAATTGGGATAATTTGAAAGATTCTAGGGTTGTTTTTTACTTTGTTAATGTGGACAAAAGTGAGAGTTGGGCTTTAAATCCTAAAAATCATCATTTAGTAAGCGAGAAGGGTTCTTTAAAGCAGGGATTGTATTCTTTGTTTGAGTCTATTGGAAAAGTTCGGTAATTTAATGGAAAACAATTTATATGTGGTTGTTTTTTCTTCGTTTTATGATTGAAACTAAGATAAGTTCTGGCTCTGAAGTAATTGATTGGTTGCTTGAGGGCGGTTTTGAAAAAGATGTTGTTACTACAGTTTTTGGTCCTCCAGGTTCTGGCAAAAGCAATCTTTGTATGATTTGTTTAGCTAGGAATCGTGATAATAAGATTATTTACATTGATACCGAGGGCAGTTTTAGTGTTTCTAGATTAAAACAATTAACTGATGATTATGAATCTGTTTTAAAAAAGCTAATCGTTTTGAAGCCTACTGATTTTGAGGATCAAAAGACTTGTTTTGATAAGTTGAAAAAGATTGTTAATGATAAAATTGGTTTAATTATAGTTGATAGTATTGCTATGTTGTATCGTTTGGAGATTGGTAAGACAAAGGATGTTTTTAATGTTAATAGGAGTTTAGGCGTTCAGTTGGCTGATTTGGTTCATATTTCTAGGAAGTTTGATATTCCCATTCTTGTTACTAATCAGGTTTATAGTGATTTTGAGGATAAGAATAAGATTAATATGGTTGGCGGGGACATTTTAAAGTATGCTAGTAAGTGTTTAATTGAGCTTCAGAGTTTAAATGGTGTTAAAACAGCTATTTTGAGAAAGCACAGGTCTTTGCCTGAAGGTAAATCTGTTAAATTTAGGATAGTTGATAGTGGTTTGGAAGAAGTAGAGGAAGCCTCTTAACTAAAAAAAAGAAATGATTTTATTATTTTTTCTTGAATGCGATTAGATAAGATTTTTCATCCAATTTATCTTTTGTAACGGCGAAACCACCCATAATTTCCTTTGCATTTTTTATTTCAATAGAGTTAGAGTTTTTGGGGGTTAGCAGATAAGTAAAACTTAAATTTTCCAACATAGCGAAATTTTCTAAGATATTCAGAGGATATACTTGCGGAGTCACCGTTTCTCCAATAAAAATTGTTCCTGTATTATTTAATACTCTTAACATTTCATCCAAAAAAAGATATTTGCGTTTTGAAGATATATTTGGATCTCCTAAAACGTTGTGTGCGTGGACTTCATTCATTGAATTGGATTTTATAGATAGTTTTTTTCCATCAGACCAAATCAAGTGTGAGTGCTTCTTGATTTCGAGAGGTAAGTTTTTATAATAGCATCTTCCTGTTTGACTTTGCCAACTTTTTATGTCTGCACAGAAGTATCTATTATTTTCATTGAATTTTGGACCTTGATGATGTCCTGGAATAGAAAATCCGCAACCGACATACAATATTTTTTTTGAATTGTTCATTTTGCATTTAAAATAACCCGTAAGACTTTACGTCCTACTTAGTGTCGGGTTCTATGACGTAACAATAGTTTTATTCTTCTGTGAAATCATCTACTGTGTATTTGAATTCTGTTTCTTTCATCAGTCCTGTTTTTGTTGCGTATAGTTTTGCTAGTAAATAAAATAGGAGTCCTAATGATTTTTTTCCTTTATTATTGCAAGGAACCACCAAATCTAAATTGTTTGTTTGATTGTTTGTATCACATATCGCTATTACAGGTATTCCTATTTTTAGTGCGTCTTCTACTGCGTTTTTGTCTGGCCATGCGTCAACAACAAGTATTATTTTTGCTTCTATAAAATTTTTTAGCGATGGATTAGTTAGTACGCCTGGAGGGTATCTTCCTGCAAAATATTGTACTCCTGTTATTTCAGCGAATTTTTTTACGGATTTCCAACCATTTTCTCTTCTGCAAACAATTAATATTTCTTCTGGCTTGAATTGCGATAGCAGATTTCCCGCAAGTTTTATTCTGTGGTCTGTTTGCTGTATATTTAGAACTGATAATCCATCAGGTCTTGTTTTGTATATGAAATTTTCCATATGTTTTGTTCTGAATTTTGTTCCTATGTGTATTCCTGATTTTAAATATTCATCATTTGATATTAGTAATTCTTCTTCTGCCATTTTATTTTATCCTCATTGTAGTATTATCAGAATGTAATACCACGCTTTTTTTTGCCTCGCGCGTATTGTGAACCTATAACGGATCAGCTTCGGCTTTATGTAAGAGAAAGCTATTTTTATTTATAAATGTGCTGTTTTATGAAGCATTTATTGTGTCTATCACTCTGTGTATTGGTCCTAGAGGTGTTAGTTCTGAGCTGTATATTCTTATTTTGTTTACACACATTTTTAGTTTTTTGGTTTTGAATTTTTCTATTGTTTTGAATATTTTTTTTCTTTGTGTGCTATTTGTGTGTTTTATTCTGGCGTATGTTATGTGTGGTTTGTATTCTTGTTGTTTTTTGAATTTTTTTGCGATTTTTTCTTGCATCATTATTAGTTCTTGTTTTTTTTCTACACCAAACCAAAGAGTTTTTATGTGGCTTCTGTTTGGAAAAAATCCGAATTTGGAAAGTTCTAATTCAAACGATTTGAATTTTAATTCTTTTAGTGTTTTGATTGTTTCATTCGGATTTTTTTCTCCTAAAAAAAGAAGAGTTAAATGTAAATTTTCTGCGTTTACTGTTTTTATCCCTTGGATTTCTGAGATTTCTGTGTTTATTTTTGATAAGAATTGTTTAGTTTCATTCGTTAAGTCTATTGCTATAAATAGTCGCATATTTTATTTTTAGAAAGAGTTTATTTAAATTTTATTATAAATGAAATAAATTTTTTTATTAGTTGTTTGAAGAATATTAAAAAAAATAAAAGAAGTATTTTTTAATTTTTATCTTCGTCTTCGTCTTGTGAATCTTCATCAAAATTCGAGTTCTCTGATTGTTCTTCTGATTCTTCGCCGAAATCTTCTGAATCTTTTGATTCGTCGTAGTTAAATTCTTCTTCTCTACGAGCAGGTGTTGCTTCTCTTATGCGTTCTTTTTGTTCTTGTTGAGGAGGTTGCGCTTCAGGTATTGGTCCTTCTGGTTTTCCAATGACTTCTGCAAACCCCACTGCTTTTAAGACTCTTGTAATTTTTATTCTTACTTCGTCGTTTTCTTTCACTCCCGGAACAAATAGAACAAATCCATCTTTTTTTGCCACTCCATCGCCCTTTTCTCCAACGGCTTCTATCCTTACATCCAACTCATCTCCTTCATTTACTGGAGGAGCTCTGTTAAAACCTTTTCTATCTCCAAATCTTTGCATTTCCTTATTTCACCTATATCTTAAGAGATTTCTCTCTCTAACACCAAAAAGAACTATTTCTTTAAATAATTTTAGGAATAAATAATGAAAAAAAATAAGTTTTAAGCTTCTTCAAGTCCTGATTCTGTTATGTTAAATATGCATTCAGCATCAGGTAAATTTGGAGAATCTATTAATTTTGCAACTCTTGTATTCTTTTTTCCTTTCCTTAGATATATTCTAAAAGTGGAGTTATGACCGACTATGTGTCCCCCTATTGCTTCTGTTGGATCACCAAAAAATGCATCGGGCTTTGCCATAACTTGATTTGTTACATATATTGCTAAATTATATTTATCTGCTAGTTGTGCTAATGTTCTCATGTGCTTATTTATTTTTTGTTGCCTTTCTGCTAATGTTCCACGACCAATAAATTCAGCTCTAAAATGTGCAGTTAAAGAATCTACTATTATTAGTTTTACTTTTGAACCTTCTTTTATAAGGTCTTCTGCTTTTTCTGCAAGTATCATTTGATGGTCTGAATTGTAAGCTTTGGCCACTTTTATGTTTTTTAATACATCTTCAGGTTCTAAGTCTAGACCTTTTGCAAATTGCGTTATTCTTTCAGGTCTAAATGTGCTTTCTGTATCTATATATACAGCTACTGCTTCAGGATCTTGTTTTTGTATGCTTACAGCCAGTAAATGACCTATTTGTGTTTTTCCAGAACCATATTGTCCGAAGCATTCTGTTATTGCTCCTGTTTCAAATCCACCGCCCATCATATCGTCAAAGCTTTGACTTCCAGTACTTATCTTTTGAACTGTGTCTCTTCTTTTTAGAACTTCTATTCCTGTTTGAAATCCCATGTTTAGGTTTTCTCTTGCAGATTGTATCATTTTTCTTGCTACTGCTTCTGATACTCCTGCAGCATCAACTAATTGTCCTATGCTTGAAACAGCTATTGATAATAAATCGTCGTATCCTGCAGCGGATAATTTATCTGCTGTTGCGGCACCAACGCCCGGTAGGTCTGTTACTTTTATACTCTCATCTTCTTTCATAGTTTACACCTCTGTGTTTATTATTTAGATTGTTTAATCGTCTTCTTGCTCAGTATCTTTTAGTGCTAAAAACTCGTATGCTTTGTTTAATACGAGTATTGCTTTAGGCAAATCTGATGTTCTCAGAGAACTTGTATTTTGCCAGTTTCCTTCTTTGTCAAGATAACTTCTTCCAAGATTTACTGTTCTATAGAAAATTTCTTTTCCATCTTCAGATTGGCTTGTGTTAAGCCATATCGTTGCAGAAATTGATCCAGCTATAAATTTTTTTTCTGGATGTTTTTTTCCTAATATGTCTTTTACAGATGGTGCTTTTACACCTATTCTGCCTGCTTCATCTATTTTTTTTTCTTCCATTTATATCACCCTTTGCTTTTCGCTTTTTATTTCATCACACCAATTTAGATGTGGGGTACAACACATTTTGTGTCATGCATAATAGATAATCTTTTTTATTTATATAGTCTGTGTGTGGATGTCCAGTGAATAATCCGAAAACAATTATTTTCCATATGAACAATAAATGTTTTGAAAAAATAATATTCCGATTCAACTCAAAAAACACTGCAGAAAAAATCAAATAAATTTTTTAAAAATCCTCTTTCTTACTAATTTTTTAGCTTCTGCTTCGCCTAAAAATATCATTTCTAAAAACCTCTCTTTTTTATATTCGAACATACCATAATCAGAGACTTCAGGTCTGCAGTAAATGAAATTATCCTTCGGAAAATCAGAGACCTCTCTTTTTACAATTTTATTTTGATTCAAAAAAATTATTTGATTTAATAAATCATAAGTTTTAGATTTACTTGTTATTTTTCTATTATAAAAAGAAACATCAATTGCCAAAACCAAATTACTCTTGTTGACCAAATTTATTGGTAAAGGATTAGAAACCGCCCCATCAACAAGAACAGCATCATCTAAAATAACGGGATGAAATATGCCTGGAACGGCTATCGATGCTCTAAGTGCATCAAAAAGAGATCCTTTAGAAAAAATAACTGCGTTCCCTGAATTTATATTAGTGGCTACAACTTTCAAAGGCATTTTTAACTCAGAAAAATTCTTAACTCCTATAAATGAAAGAACACTATTAACAATTTTAGTTCCATCTATTAAACCTAAAGAATTTATCTTAACATCTAACAACTTCAAAGGATTTTGTTTAAAAAAATAAGATTCTGTTTCTTCAATAGACTTTCCTGCCGCCAAACAAGCACCAATCAAAGAACCTCCAGAGCAACCAACTATTTCGTGCGGACTAAAACCTTTTTCATATAATTTTTTTAAGACACCGAGCTCTACAAACAATCTTGAACCACTACTACTCAAAACTAAAGATTTTCTCAAATTAGCCATATATTGAAAAAATATAAACTAAAATATATAAAGACATCGCTCTTTTAATAAGCCATATGAAAATATTAGGAAAAGATTTGAAAAAAGGAAACATAGGTATTCGAATTACAGATGAAGAAGATCTTTGGAGTTTATCCCATATAATATCCGAAGGAGACTTAATCAGAGGAAAAACCGAAAGAAAAATAAAAATAGGATCCGATGAAAACTTTAAAGTTGTAAGAAAAACAATATTTTTAAAAATCAAAACAGAAAAAGTAGAATACGAACCAGAAAACAATTCTTTAAGAGTTCTTGGAACAATAATAGAAGGACCGGAAGAAGTTTCTATAGGATCTCATCATTCTTTTAACATAGAAATTAGAGACACAATAAATATTGAAAAAAACTGGGCTTTATATGACTTAAAAAAATTAGAAGAAGCTACCAAACCAAAATCTCAAATATTGCTCGTTGCATTTGACAGAGAAGAAGTAATGTTTGGAATAACAAAAAGAAATGGATATGATTTACTGTCTGAATTTAAAGGAGACGTTCAAAAAAAAGATGAACAAGATGAAAAAAAAGGAAATTTCTACAAAGAAATAAGCAAACAAATAGAAGAATATAACTCCAGATACACCCCTGATAAAATAATAATTGCAAGCCCCGCATTTTGGAAAGAATATTTAGAAAAAGAAATAAATAAAGAAATAAAGAAAAAAATTCTCAAAGCAAACATAAGTGAAGTTAATAAAACAAGTTTTAATGAACTTCTGAAAAGGCCGGAATTAAACAAAGCTCTCGAAAACGAGAGAACTAGCAGAGAACTACAAGCAATAGAAAACATAATGACTGCAATAAACCATGAAAAAGCATGTTATGGAATAAAAGAAACTAAACAAAAAATAAATGAAGGTGCTGTAAAATTTCTTGTTATTTCAGAAAATATGTTAAAAAAAATGAAAGATGAAAACAAATACGAAGAGATAGACAATTTGCTAAAATTAGCCCAAAGCATGCAATCAGAAATATCTTTTATCATAGGAAAAGAACCGATGCAAAAACTTGATTCTCTAGGAGGAATTGCAGGTACTCTGAGATGGTAGAAATAAAAAAGTTTATGATAAAAACAGCTAGAGAAGCAGGAAAAATAGCTCTAAAAATGCGTACTAAAACAAAAATAGTAACTATAAAAGAAAATCCAAAAGATTTCGCGACAAATGCAGACATGAAATGCAATGAACTCATTATCAAAAAAATAAAAAAAGAGTTTCCTGACCACGGAATAATCTCTGAAGAGCTAAAAGAACATAACAAAGATGCAAAAATACAATGGCTTGTTGACCCTATAGATGGAACATTAGCTTATTCAAATGGACATGAAGGATATGGGGTTATGATTTCTTTAATGAAAAGCAACGAAATAACAAACACAGCAATTTATATGCCTGCTTTAAACGAAATGTACTACGCAGAAAAAAACAAAGGCGTTTTTATGAATGGACAAAAAATAAATTGTTCAACAGAAGAACAAATAATTTCAAGCACAGGGCTTTTATCAACAAAATTAAACAAAGAAAGATTAAATTTTGAAAAGAAACTCTACAAAGCAACAAAAGGAAATATTAGATTAAACTCTGGGTATTCTGTATGCAACTGGATAACTTACGTGGCGAGTGGAAAAGTTGACTGGATATTTATTCCTGTTGTAAACCCCTGTCCTTGGGATTCGGACACGGTGTATCTGCTTTTGGCTGAAGCCGGATGCGAAGTAACAGACAGCAAAGGAAATAAGTACAAAGCAGGTTGCGGTTCTCTTGTTGCTGCAAATCCAATACTGCATAGACAAATTCTAAAAATAACAAATGAAAAATGAACTCAAAAATTTTAGATAAAAAAGAACTCAGAAACATACCTGAAGAATTCCTAAACAAAATAATAGAAGAATCAAAAAAAGAAAATCAGGAAATATACTTAAAACTTGAAAAAAAAGATTTTAATGAAAAATCAAAAGAATTCAAAGAATATAAAAAAGTAATCAGAAAAAAACTCAGAACTTTATATGGTGTTTTTCAAAATCAACAATTAAATGAAACAAAAAGAAAAAAATATTTAGAAATTTTAAGAAAAGAAACAAAAGAAGAAAAAAACATACTTGAAAAAATATTGAAATCTCATCTTTCAACAAAAGAACGCATAACCTATTTTAATAGAGTTTATTCAAAAATAATTGAAATTTGCGGAAAACCAAAAAAAATCGCAGATTTAGCATGTGGATTCAACCCATTCTCCTATTTTTATTGGAATTTAAATTTAGAGTACCTTGCATCGGACATAAGCGAAATAGATTTGGACTTTATACAAAAATTCTTTGCGTCTCAAAATATTAAAGGAAACACAACATCTGGAGACTTAACAAATGAAAATTTTCAATCAAAAATAATAAAAAAAATAAGAGATTATGACACTTGTTTACTCTTTAAAGCTTTAGACAGCCTTGAATACTTAAAAAAAGGAAGTTCAACTAAATTATTGTTAAAAATACCTTGTAAAAATATAATTATAAGTTTTCCTTCAAAAACAATAAGCGGAAAAAACGTAATAAAAGGAAAACGCCATTGGTTCTTAGAAGCTCTAAAACAAAAGAATTCTGAAGGTTGGGAAATTCACGAGTTTGAAATAGGACCTGAAATTTACTACTTACTAAAAAAACCACAAACAGTACTTTCTAATAATAGTAAAAAAACGTAACATATATAAAGTAGTTAATTTTAATACAACATAAAAAGAGGTGGGGTTAGACCCTGACCGGTGGGGGGTAATGTAAAATGATTGTTAAAGATGAATTTTTAAGTAAATTAAGAAGATACTTCAACTTGAATTTGTATGAAGTTAAAATATGGACTGCTCTTCTATCAAGAGGTGTTAGTACTGCGGGAGAACTCTCAGACATAGCTAATGTGCCAAGAAGTAGAAGTTATGACGTTTTAGAATCTTTAGAAAAAAAAGGTTTTGTCGTAATGAAAATAGGAAAACCAATAAAGTATATTGCGGTTCCTCCAAAAGAAGTTCTTGAAAGAGTCAAAAAAAATGTGAAGAGTGATGCTGATAACCACATCAAGGCCTTAGAAAGCTTGAAAGGAACTGAAATTGTTGATGAATTAAATTCATTACATAACCAAGGCGTAGAACTTGTAGAACCTTCAGATTTGTCTGGATCACTAAAGGGAAGACATAATTTATACAACCACATAGATATGACTTTAAGAAACGCAGAAGAATCAATCACTATAATGACAACAAGCCAAGGATTCCTAAGAAAGGTTGAAGGATTCAAACCAGTTTTTGAACAACTTAAAAAAAGAGGAGTTAAAATAAGAATAGCTGCGCCTATGAATAAAGAAACGGAAAAGGCAGCAAAAGATCTAGCAGGTCTTGCAGAAATAAGACACACAACAGGCGGTGGAAGATTTATAGTTGTAGACGGTAAAGAAATTGTATTTATGTTAATGGATGATTCTGAAGTGCATCCGACATACGATATAGGTATTTGGATAAACACACCTTTCTTTGCTTCAAGCATACAAAGTCTTTTCGATGTTGCTTGGAAGGGTTTAAAAGAAGTTAAAGTTAAAGCCAAATAAAACACTCGTTTTATTTTTATTTTCTTATTTTTTATATAACACAAATTTAATATACTCTTATATCTAAAACAACAATATGAAAAAATATTTTGTTAGTTTATTATTATATTTGACTTCTACACTTTTTAGTCAAGAAGAACCAATCATTAATTCTTTAAATACCCAATCAATACATCATTTATTTTCTAAAAAAGAAGATGCTGAAAAATTCATAAACATAATTGAAAATCCACATTATGAAAAAAAATTTCCTTTGCACGCAAAAATTAAGAAAGAATCTTTAGAAAAAATTCTAATAAATCATCCTACAAACAATCTAGATTTATTAACGTGGATATCACAATCTGCACTAAAAGAAGAAAATTACAAGTCTGAGTTTTTAGAAAATAATAAAAATATGATATCCGTACTAAAGTTAGAAGATGAAGATTCGATAAAATATGATATAAAGACAACATTGTTATATAATAATTCTAAACTAAAAATAGATACAAACACAATAATCTTTCGTGGAGATATAAAACAAAAAGGATATTTTGTTGATTGGACTGCTACAAGCATAGGTATTTTAAAATATTATGAAAAAGAAGACAAAACGTATTTTTCCATAAAATCATATACTAGAAAAAACAACATAATATCGACGGTTGGTGGTTGGTTTAATATAGGTTGTGATCGTGAACCTGTGCCGGACAGCACCATATTAAAAGTTCAATTAGATGTTAACAAAGCAGTAAATTATCTTAAGTCTGAACAAATAATAAAAAAAGCTTATGAAGATTTAAAAAATAAAAAAATAACCTCAAAAAATCACGAATTGCTCATGAATGTTAAGTGTATAGAAACACACAATAAATAAAGGTGTAAATTAATGAAAATCCCTGCTCCGAGTCTATCTCCGCCCTAAAGGACGGAGCATTAAGAATCAGTCGTCAAGACGGGATTTTCAGATTGCGTGCTATCGACCTAAAAGTCGGGGTATTAAACCCCCTTCGCTAGCGCGCAATAAGCTAAAAAAATAAAATATTACGAAGTTTCATTAAATGCGTTTTATTTGATATGAATCTTTAGAATCCAAAATCTCGTATCCTTTCTGTTTTAATTCATCACGAAGTTTGTCTGATTCTTCCCATAATTTGTTTTGTTTGGCAACCCACCTTTTTTCTGCAATCAATTTTATTTCTTTAGGCACATCAACAATTTCTTCTTCAAGCAATTTAAGACCTAAAACTTTATCAAATTCTGTTACTAATTTTAATTTAGTTTTAGATCCAATTTCATCATTTAAACAATCCCAAATAATCGCTAATGCCTGAGGCGTGTTCAGATCATCATTTATTGAACTATTAAATTTTAACAAATACTCATTAAATTTTTCAGCTCTAAAATCTGAATTTTCTTTTTTTAATTCCAAGATTTTGTTCTTTAATTTTTTTAAACTATTTTTAGCGCCAATTAACGCTTCCCAACTAAATAATATTTTCTTTCTATAATGAGTTCCTAAGAGAAAATACCTATAATCTAACGGAGAATATCCTTCGTTTTTTAAAGTCTGCAACCTTAAAAAATTGTCTTTTGATTTAGACATTTTTTCTAAGTCTTTAACAACTAAAAATTCATTATGCAACCAATAATTTACCCATTTGTGGCCAAAAGCGCACTCAGCTTGAGCTATTTCATTAGTGTGGTGTATGGGGATGTGATCTATTCCTCCTGTGTGAATATCAAAAGTTTCTCCCAAATATTTTGAGCTCATAGCACTACATTCTATATGCCAGCCTGGAAATCCCACCCCCCAAGGACTATTCCATTCCATAGCGTGATTGCCGTGTTTGTGTCTTGTAAACCAAAGCACAAAATCTGTTTTGTTTTTTTTGTGTTCATCATGATCAACTCTTGATTTTTGAGAATCTTCATCTTGTTTTTTACCTATTAAATTCCAATAATTATCAAAATTTGCAGTGTTAAAATAAAGATTTCCTTCAGAAACATAAGTAAACCCTTTTTTTTCAAGCTTTAAATTCATATCAATCATTTCTTGAATGTGCTCTGTTGCTTTACAATAAACATCAGGATCTATTATATTAAGATCTTTCATATTTGAATAAAATGTTTCTGTGTAAAATTTAGCTATATCCCACACCGTTTTTCCTTCTCGTTTAGCACCCTTTTCAAGTTTATCCTCTCCTTCGTCAGCATCATCACTGAGATGGCCAACGTCAGTTATGTTTATAACGTGCTTTACCTTATAATTGTTAAATAAAAAAACCCTCTTTAATATATCTGCAAAAACATATGCTCTTAAATTACCTATATGTGCATAATTATAAACTGTTGGACCGCAACTATAAATGCCGACCTCTCCATTTTTTATTGGTTTAAAAATTTGTTTTTCTTTACCTAGTGAATTTGTTAGTTTTATTTCCATTAGAACTAAAACACACCCAAATTATATAAATTTATTCTTGAAAATGCAAAAACATTATATAATAAATGGTTAATACGAACTGCATGTCAAATATTATATCAGAATTAACCAATTTAGAACTAAAAATCCTTCCTTTATTAGTTAAAGAAAAAAAGCTTGAAAAAATAGTTAAAATATCTAAATTAAAAGATGTAGAAGTTCAAAGAGCTGCTCAATGGCTTTCAAATAAAGGTTTGGTAGAACTTGAAAAACAAGAAGAGGAATATGAAAATATTACGGATAGAGGAAGAACATATAAAAAAAACAAAGTTCCAGAAATCAGATTATTGGAATATTTAAAAAAAAACAAGAAAATTTCCAAAACTCAAATAATAAATAATAAAATTTTAGAACTAGAAGAAGTAGGTCCTACAATAGGAATTCTTAGAAAAGATGATGCTGCCACAATAACAAAGACAAACGAAGATTTGATATTTGAAATAACAAAAAACACAGAAAAAGTTTTAGAAAACCTGCAAAAAACAAGTCAAGCCATATTAGAACATGAATTTCCTATTAAAAGATCTGAATTATTATCTGCAAATTCAGAACATGACATTCTGCAACATGAAAAAAGAAACAATTTAAAGAAAGACAAAAAAACATATTGGTTTGCACACATAACTAATGAAGGAAAAGATGCAGCAAAGGAAATTAAAGAAGATTCTTCTGTTTATGAAGAAAGATTAACTTCTGCGATGTTAAAAGATGGATCTTGGAAAAATAAGAAATTTAGATCTTTTGATGTTCAAAGCAAAGTTCCCCACAAAAATAAAGGAAGAAAACATTTCGTGAATGAAGCAATAGAATACATGAAATCATTATGGCTTGAAATGGGTTTTGAGGAAATGGAAGGAACAGAATCTCAAAGCGCGTTTTGGGATTTGGACGCATTGTTTGTTCCTCAAGACCATCCGGCAAGAGAAATGCAAGACACGTTCTATTTAGACTTAGAAAACGCAGAACTTGATTATGAATTGTTTAAGAAAGTTAAAGCTGTACACGAAACTGGAGGAGAAACGGGTTCAAAAGGTTGGCAATACGATTTTTCAAAAGATGTAAGTAGGCAAGTTCTTTTAAGAACTCACACAACAGTTCTTAGCGCATTAACCATAAATAAATTAAAAGAAGAAGATTTGCCGAAAAAATTCTTTAAAATTGGAAAAGTGTTTAGAAATGAAGCTGTTGATTGGAAACACTTATTTCAATTTCAACAAGTTGAAGGAATAGTTGTAGACCCGAATGGAACACTTGCAAAGTTAAAAGGATATCTCAAAGAATTTTTTGGAAAAATGGGTTATAGTGATGTAAGAATAAGACCTGCATATTTTCCTTATACAGAACCAAGCGCGGAAGTAGAAGTATATAACCCTATAAAAAAACAATGGGTAGAAATGGGTGGTTGCGGCATATTCAGACCTGAAGTTACAAAAACACTTATGGGTTTTGAATGTCCTGTTCTTGCTTGGGGATTAGGTATGGAAAGAATAATAGTTTCTTATTATAATTTAACAGATCTTAGAGATCTGTATAAAAATGATCTTGAACAATTAAGAAATATGAAAGCGTTTTTAAAATGAAGAGGTAAAAAAATGGATAAAAAACAAAACAAACAGAAAGATTACTCAACGTTAAATTATCAAAAAATAAAAATTATGAAATCCAAGAGAAATATTGTTATTGCAGTTTTGGGTTCAAGCAAAGTCATAACTACAAAGAAAGCGTATAATTATGCTTATGAAGTCGGTCAAGAAATTGCAAAAAAAGGATTTGTTACATTAACTGGCGGCGGCTTGGGTGTTATGGAAGCAGCTCATAAAGGTGCAAAAAGCAAGAAAGGAACAACAATTTCTATAATTCCTTGGGAAGATATGAGTCGGGTGAATGATTACTCTGATTTTGTTATAGCGACAGGCATAGGTTGGTCAAGAGATGCTATAAATCTTAATAGTTGTGATGGTGCAATACTTGTAGGTGGAGGAGCAGGAACACTTAATGAAGCCACATATGGATATATGATGAGTAAACCAATTGTTGCATTGACACCTAGTGGGGGCATGGCAGAAGAACTAACAAACAAATATTTTGATGTCAGAAAAACAGAGTATATTTATGGTTCTAATTCCCCTATAGAAGCTGTTAATTTAATTATTAAATTAATTAAAAATAAACAAAAAAACAAAAAAATATCAATTAATACGAAATTAAAAAAAGAACTTAAAAATAATTGGAAAGAAGATAAAAAAATAATATTGAATAAAAAAATTAAATAATTAGAAAAAAATGCCGACAATAAAATTAAATAAAGAAAGAGTAAAAGAACTTATTGGTAAAGACTTGTCTGATGAAAAATTAAAAGAATTAATACCCTATTTAGGCACAGACCTTGAAGAAATTAATGAAGAGGAAATTGTAGTAGAAATTTTTCCAAATAGACCTGATTTGTTATCAGATGAAGGATTTTCTAGGTCTTTTGGTTCTTTTATAGGAGAAAAAACAGGATTAAAAGAATATAAATCTGAAAACAGCAAATATAATTTATACATAAAAAAAGAAGTTGAAAAAGTCAGACCATATACTGCATGCGCTGTAATTAAAGGATTAAAAATTGATGAAAATAAATTAAAAGACATTATAGAAATACAAGAAAAACTTCATGTTACTTATGGCAGAAATAGAAAAAAATGTGCTATAGGAATTTATCCTATGGAAAATATTAAATGGCCTATAACATATACTGCAAAAAAACCAGATGAAATAAAATTCGTGCCCTTGGAAAAAACAGAAGAATTAACTGGAAGACAAATTATTGAAAAACACGAAAAAGGAAAAGAATATGCACATCTTCTTGAAGGAAAAGAAATGTATCCTGTTTTTATAGATGCAAATAACGAAATATTAAGTATGCCTCCTATAATAAATTCTCATAAAACAGGAAAAATATCAGAATCTACAAAAGATGTTTTCATAGAATGTTCTGGTTTTAATTTTGAAGTGCTAAGTAAAGCAATAAATATTATTGTTACTGCTTTAAATGATATGGGAGGAAAAATATATGGTGTTACATTAAATTATGAACATAGTTCTCTGGGAAAAATAGTAACTCCAAAATTACAATTTGAAAAAACATTTCTTAACAAAAATTATATAAAAAAATATTTGGGGCTTGAGCTTTCTGATGAAAAAGTTGTTGAATGTCTTGAAAAAATGGGTTTTGGTGTGAAAGTTCAAAAACATTTTTTTGATGTATTTGTACCATGTTATAGAACCGATATTATTCACCAAATAGATTTAATAGAAGATCTTGCTATAGGATATGGTTATGATAATATAGAAGAAGATAATAATAGGGTTTATAGTTTAGGAAAGGAAAATTATTCAGAAAAAATATTTAGAAAGATAAGAGAACATTTTGTTGGACTTGGTATGAATGAAACCAATACTTATTCGTTAGTATCAAAAGAAATACAAACTAAATTAGTAGAAGATTTTGTTTGTATAAAAAATTCTTTTTCTTCTGAATTTAATTCAATGAGAAGAAATATAATGATCAATCTCCTCTATAATTTGAAAAATAATAAAATGTATGATTATCCTCAAAATTTGTTTGAAATAGGTGTTGTTTTTAAAAAGGATTCTTCTTGCAAAAATTTAATCAAAGAATTCAATAGTTTAGCAGTCATATTTTGTTTTGAAAATTCTAATTTTACAACTGCAAAACAAGCTTTAGATTCCTTATTTCAAGCTTTGGATCTTGAATATTATGTAAAAAAAGGGGATTTGAAGATTTATATGGAAGGAAGAAGTGGCAAAATAATATTTAATGATCAAATAATAGGACATGTTGGTGAGATTTCTCCAGAAGCTATTTCTTTATTTGAACTTGAAATGCCTTGTTCGGGATTTGAGTTGGAACTTGATAATTTAATCAATGTTTTAAAGAAAAAAAATAATTGAATTTGTAATTAAATTTATAGGTGTCACCCCTTCATTTCTTTTAGAGATTTTTTTTGTAAAAAAAGAATTCATTAAATTTTTGATAAAGATTAATAATTGTTATAATAATTATCAAATAATGGTTGTTAACTAATAATTGTTAATTAGTGAAAATTAAACACTACTTACTTTTGATTTGAATCTGACTTAATTATAAATTAACTTAATTATAAGTTAACTTGATTATAAATTAAATTTGATTTAATATCAAAAAAAAGATATTAATAAAAAGATATTAATAAAAAAAAGATAATAAAAAAATAAGATAACAATAAAAATGATTAACAATTATCAAATTAAATTCTTAAGAAGTCAACATCATTATTTAGTTATTTATTTGAATAATACATCATATTATAAAATGCGTTCTTATTTATTATATTAATAAAAAGAAATAAAGGAATAAAAAGGTTATCATTTATTATATTATTATAAACATTCTAATTATATTATATTATATTAATACAAAAATACAATTATATTCTATATAGAAGTTAATTCATCTTATTTGTTGCTGATTTTTTTTCAATGGAAATAAGTCAGTTTTAATACTGTTATTTAACAAATCTTATTATTATTTATATTATTATTATTTATATTATTATATTATACTCATAAACATATTAATATCAATAAAAGACTACTAAAAGACCATTAAAAGACTACTAAAAGACCACTAAAAGACTACATAAATATGATACAATCTCAAATCATTTTTTAAAAAAACATTTCCAAAGGAAATAAAGGGGAGTGTACTATATTTCCTATAAGATATATTATAAAATAGAAGTTCCAAAAGAAGAATATTTATATAACCACCATTTCCTCTGGAATTTTGTTGAGGGGGAAAAAATGGTACAAAATAATCTAAATAATTTTTTTGAAAAGTTCTTAAAAAAAGATTCTTTATTCAAAAACAAAAAAGTGTTACAAAGCTCATATATGCCAGGAGAAATAAATCATAGAGATGGACAAATAGAACAAATAGCTCAAATACTAGCTCCAGCATTAAAAAATGATAGACCATCAAACTTATTCATATATGGAAAAACAGGAACTGGCAAAACATTAGTAACTAAATATGTAGCTGATCAAATGGAAAATTTGTCTAAAGAAAAAGGAATACCTCTTCAAATATTTTACTTGAATTGTAAATTAAAAAAAATAGCGGATACAGAATATAGATTAATCGCTGAATTAGCAAGATTTTTTGGTAAAGCAATACCTCCAACAGGACTTCCAACAGATGAAGTATATAATGTATTTTTTAAAGCACTAGAAGATGAAGAAAAAACAATAATTCTTATAATGGATGAGATAGATCAGCTTGTAAAAAAAGCAGGAGATGAAATAATATATAATTTAACAAGAATTAATAGTGATTTAAAAAAATCACAATTATCAATAATAGGAATATCTAACGATTTGATGTTTGCAAACAATTTAGATCCTCGAGTAAAATCATCATTGAGTGAAGAAGAATTAGTTTTTCCACCATATAATGCAATACAAATACAAGACATTCTAAAAAAAAGAGCTGAAAATGCTTTCAAAGAAAATATATTGGAAGATGGCGTAATACAAAAATGTGCTGCATATGCTGCAAGAGAACACGGAGATGCTAGAAGAGCATTAGAATTATTAAGAGTTGCTGGAGAAGTAGCAGAAAGAAAAAATCAAGAAAAAATCAAAATAGAAAACATAGATGAAGCAGAAGACAAAATAGAAAGAGATAGATTGATAGATATGGTAAAAACCCATCCTAAACAATTTCAAGCAACATTATATCCTATTTTATTATTAGCGCAAAAAAAACAAAAAAATATATTTACAGGAGATATTTATGAATTATACAAAGACATCTGTCAAGTTGCAAGTTTAAGACCGCTAACACAAAGAAGAGTTTCCGATATTATTGCGGAATTAGATATGATAGGAATAATAAACGCGAAAGTAATAAGTAAAGGAAGATTTGGCAGAACAAGAGAAATATCTTTAAGCATAAGCAAATCTATTGAACGAAAAATAATAAATATATTAGACGAAGAACTAGGAATATCAGACTCTACAAGAGCAAAAATACAAGTCTAAAATGAAATCAAAAGAAATTCTATTAAATTTAATAGAGAAAGGAATTTTAGTAAATCCTGATATTATGGACAAAGAAATAGATTCAGATTTTCTAAACAATTTAATAAATCATTATGGATCCGAATTAGATATTTTAGATGAAACAAAATTAGAAGAATTCAAAAAGATTAATGAACAAAAAAATTCTTCAATAACAATAATAAAAAATTATACTAAGCCACCTAAAAAAAGGTCTTATCAAGATTTTGTAAGTGTTATAAATAGAAGATTTGAAACAATTTCAAACATTCTAATGATTAGGCAAGACATGATAGGAACTTCAAGCATATCAAGAGTTATGCAAAAAAATTCTGATGAACAAATATCTATAATTGGCATGGTTTTAGAAAAAAACATAACAAAAAACAATAATTATGTTTTAAAATTAGAAGACAAAACAGGTATTTGCACAGTTATAATAAAAAATGATGAAAGAAATAAAGAATTAGTTTCTATTGTTGATGACGTTTCTCTAGATGAAATAATAGGAGTCATAGGAAAAAAATTTAATGATGCCATATTTGCTCAAAAAATAATATTTCCAGATATACCCCCAACAAAAGAACTAAAAAAACAAAAAGAAGAAGAATATTTAGCAATACTTGGAGACATACATTTCGGTTCAAAAGTATTTATGAAAGAAGAATTTGAAAAATTTATCGAATGGACAAAAGGAGAATATGGATCCCCAGAGCAAAGAGAAATAGCAAACAAACTAAAATACATAATACACACAGGAGATTTAGTAGAAGGTGTTGGAGTATATCCCAGTCAAGAAGACGATTTAGAAATAATAGATATAAAAAAACAATATTCTCAAGCGGCAGAATGGCTTAAAAAAATACCAAAACATATAGAAATAATAATGATTTCTGGAAATCACGATGCAGGACGATTAGCTGAACCACAAGAACCATTACCTAAAGATATAACCGAACCTTTATGGAATATGTCAAACATGACAATTTTAAGCAATCCTTCTGTTGTAAATATAGGGAAAACAAAAGATTTTCCTGGTTTTGATTGCTTGTTATATCACGGCGGATCACTCATTTATTATTCTGAAAACATACCTAATATAAGAGCTGCTGGAGGACAAAAAAGATCAGATTTAATAATGAAATATTTATTACAAAGAAGACATTTAGCTCCAACACACGGTTCTACACTATATATACCTGATAAAGATGTAGACCCTTTAATAATAGATATAGTTCCTGATTTTTTCATTACAGGACACATACACAGAGCAAGTGTTAAAAATTATAGAAACATAACTATGATAAATGGTTCTTGTTGGACGCAAACAACAGACGATCAAATAAAAAGAGGATTAGAACCTCAACCAGCAAGGTTGCCTTTAATAAATTTAAGAACAAGAAATGTAAAAATGCTTAATTTCATGAGTAAAAAAACAAAAGAAAAAGAAGAGGAAATATTAAAGGAATTAAAAGAACAAAAAGAAAAAGAAGAAAAAGAATTAAAAGAAAAACTAAAGCAGATTAAAGACTCAGAAATAACAACAAATCAATAAAAAGAAAACAAAAAAATAAAATGATTATAGCAAGCAAAAAAACAAAAGAGTATTTTAAATTACTTAAAGATGAATCTCTCAAATTACACAAACTAGCGACAGAAGCAAGAAAAAAAAGTTATGATCCTGAAGATTTTGTGGAAGTAAAAATAGCAGAAAACTTAGCAGAACGAGTAGTTGGACTAATAAGCGCAGTAGCACCACAAATAGAAGGATCCGGAGCTATAGAAAGAATTTTAGAACTAGAAAAAGATATTTCTCCCCAAGATTGGAGGGTTGCCATGATTATTGCATTAGAAATAGCTCAAGAAAAATTCTGCAAATTTAAAGATGTTGTTGAAGCAATGGAGATAGGTATAAGAACTGGTTTTGCATATGTAACTTTAGGTGTTGTTTCTGCGCCACTAGAAGGCTTTACAGGATTAGAACTAAAAGAGAGATTGGACGGAAAAGGAAAATATATGTGTTTAAATTATGCAGGACCTATAAGAGCTGCAGGAGGAACTGGCGCAGCAGTATCTGTATTAATAGCAGATTACGTTAGAAAACACATGGGATATCAAGAATATGATCCCACAGAAAAAGAAATAAATCGATGCTCGGCAGAGTTGGAAGACTACCATGAATATGTTGCCAATTTACAATATTTTCCAAGTAAAGAAGAATCTGCATTTTTAATGAAAAACATTCCGGTAGAAATTTCAGGAGACCCTTCTGAGAAAAGAGAAATTTCTAGTGCTTTGTACAAAGACATACCAAGAATATCAACCAATCTGTTAAGAAGCGGATATTGTTTAATACACAGTTCTTGCATTCCTTTAAAAGCACCTAAATTATGGAAAAATTTGGTTAGCTGGAACAAAGATTTAGGCATGGAACATTGGTCTTTTTTGGAAAAATACATTAAAGAAGTACAAGCAAAAGCTAAAAGTAAAGGTAAAAAATCAAAAGCACAAGATTCAGCACCAATATATCCTGACTATACTTATGTGAAAGATTTAGTTGGCGGCAGACCTGTTTTGGGTCATCCTATGAGAAGTGGAGCTTTCAGACTTAGATATGGAAGATCAAGAACATCAGGATTTTCTGCACAATCAATACATCCTGCTTCTATGCAAGTTCTTAATAATTTTGTAGCAACAGGAACCCAATTAAAAGTAGAACGACCTGGTAAGGCTGCTGCTTATACTGCTTGTGATACTATAGAAGGACCCATTGTAAAACTCAATAATGGTGATGTTTTAAAATTTTCAAATGAAGATGATGCAAAGTTTCACAAACAAGATGTAAAAGAAATATTGTACGCAGGAGATGTGTTAATAAATTTCGGAGATTTTTTTGATAGAGCGCACAAGTTAATTCCTGCAGGTTACTGCGAAGAATATTGGATACAAGAATTTGAAGAAGCAGCAATAAATCTTTTTTGGACAATAGATTCTGAAAAATTATCTGAGTTGCTTAATATAGATTCTGAAAAAATAAATAAATTACTAAGTAAATATTTAACGACCAAGATATCTTTTCAAGCAGCAAAACAAATAAGTCAACTTTTAAATATTGCATTACATCCTCAACACACTTTTTTTTGGAAAGAAATATCTGCCGAGCAACTTAAAAATCTCAGGGTTTGGTTAAAATCAGGCACAGAAAACGAAGATAAATTCATATTAAAAAATTCAGATTCAAAAAGAACTTTAGAATTATTAGGTGTGCCTCACAAGAAAGAAATTAACAATTTAATTTTAGATATGGAGTTAAAAAATGTTTTATTTTATATTTTAAATCTAGATTCCGAGATAAATAATTCTTTGTTTGAATCAGAAAAAGATGTTTTAAAAATTATAAATTTGTTAAGTCCCATAAAAATAAAAGATAAATCAGGCATATTTATAGGATCTAGAATGGGCAGGCCAGAGAAAGCAAAAATGAGAAAATTAACAGGTTCTCCTCACGTTCTTTTTCCTGTCGGTGAAGAAGGCGGAAGGTTAAGAAGTTTTCAAGCAGCATTAGAAGCAGGAAAAATTCGTGCAGAAACAAAAATGTATTATTGCGAGAAATGTAATAAAGAAACACCTTTTAGAAGATGCGAATCTTGTGATAATAAAACTAAAGAAATTGAGAGAGAAGTATCTCAAATAAATATAAAAATACAAACAATCATGAATGATATGAAAAAAAGATTAAGGACAAACATAATACCTGATTTGATAAAAGGTGTGAGAGGAACAAGTAACAAAGAACATGTGGCAGAACACATTATGAAAGGAATCTTAAGAGCTAAACACGAAGTTTCTGTAAATAAAGATGGAACTGTAAGATATGATTGTTCAGAAGTCACACTAACACATTTTAAACCAAAAGAAATAAGGACTTCAATAAAAAAATTGTTGGATTTGGGATATGATTGCGATATTTATGGAAAACCTTTAGTTTCTGAAGATCAGATTTTGGAACTGAAAGCTCAAGACATAGTTATTCCTTGTAGTCCTTCAAGTCCTGATGAACCTGCTGATGAAATACTTTTTAGGACTTCTAAATTTATTGATGAAATCCTTGTAAATCTTTATGGTATGAAACCATTTTATAATTTAAACTCAAAAGATGATTTGGCAGGTCATTTGACAATCGGCCTTGCCCCACATACTAGCGCAGGAATAATAACCAGAATTATAGGGTTTTCTAAAACACAGGCCTTTTTCGCCCATCCTTATGTTCATGCTGCTATGAGGCGAGATTGCGATGGAGATGAGTCTTGCGTGACTTTAGCTTTAGATGCTTTCTTAAATTTTTCTCAAAAATATTTACCCAGCAGCAGAGGCAGCGTTATGGATGCACCTCTTGTTTTAACAACAGCAATACTTCCAAGCGAGGTAGACGATATGATATTTAATATGGATGTTGCTTGGAAATACCCCTTAGCGTTGTATAGATCCGCGGAAGCCTACGAAATGCCTTTTAAGATTAATATAAAAAGAATAGGTAATTTGTTAGATACAGAAGATCAATATGAAAATATGGGTTTTACTCACGACACCTCTGATTTTAATGAAGGCGTTCTTTGTTCTGCGTATAAATTATTGCCTAGTATGAGTGAAAAAGTTGAAGCCCAAATGGATTTAGCAATAAAATTAAGAGCTGTCGATGAAGCCGATGTTGCCAAATTAATAATAAACAAGCATTTTATTAGAGATACAAAAGGAAATTTAAGAAAATTTTCACTTCAGCAATTTAGATGTGTTGCATGTAATGAAAAATTTCGTAGACCTCCTCTTGCAGGCAATTGTACTAATTGTGGCGGTAAAATAATATTTACTATTTCAGAAGGTAGTATTGTTAAGTATATTGATTATTGTATGGATTTAGTTAACAAATATGATTTAGATTTATATACTAG
The DNA here is from genome assembly GCA_021735165.1 of Candidatus Woesearchaeota archaeon. Lineage (NCBI taxonomy): Archaea > Nanobdellati > Candidatus Woesearchaeota > Candidatus Woesearchaeota archaeon. Next base: position 20,636 of record JAIPHP010000008.1, on the reverse strand, counting down.
GCAGGCTGTTGAATTAACAAAAAGAAGAATTGAGTCTGTTTTTGGCAAAGAAAAAGAAATTCAAACAGGTTTGGCTGGATTTATATGAATTTTATGTGTTCGTTTTTGATTTCGTGTTTTTTTGTTAGCAATACGTGTTTAAGCACGTAACTAAAGAATGTAAAATGCTTTTTAGTACTGCGGATGAAAAATTTATTAAATATTAGTAAGAGGTGGTTTTTTTGAATTTGAAAAACAAAGTGGTTTTAGTGACTGGGGGGAGCAGAGGTATAGGTGCTTCTATTTGTAAAGATTTTTCTAAAAAAGGTTGCAAGGTCGTTGTTTGTTATAAGAATGATGAATTGTCAGCAAATAAAGTTGTTGGTTTGTGTAACAAAGATTCTTTTTCTTTAAAATTAGATGTTTGCAGCGATTCTTCTATAAAAAATTGTGTTGATTTTTTATTAAAAAAGAATCTGCAAGTTGATATTTTAGTTAATAATGCAGGAGTTATAAGATGGAAGCGTTTTGAAAATCAATCTTTTGATGATTTAAACGATCAAGTCTTTTCTAATTTTTTGGGTTTGATGAAAAATACTCTTTCGTTTTTGCCTTTTTTAAAACAAAAAAAGAGCGCCATAATATTAAATATTTCCAGTATTGCCGCTGAATATGCTCCTGAAGAACTAGCTCCATATTCTGGCACAAAAGCAGCAGTAAAAGTTTTTACTAAAGCGCTTTCTAAAGAATTGCCTGACAATATCAAAATATACGGTGTAAGTCCCGGTCTTACAAGCACAGATATGACAAACCATAAAGGGGTTTCTCCTGAAAAAGTATCAAAAGTTGTTATTGGTGTTTGTTCTGGAGATATATTTTTAGAATCTGGCGCAGATATCGATGTGAGAAATCATTATTAGTTTTTTTTGTTTTGCGTGTTTTTTTTATTGCGCGCCATCCTAACAGGCTTAATATTTCGCTTTGCAAAAAAATGTTCGTTCATTTTTGTTGTGCCAGAAACTTTGTTTCTGTGCATTTAGGACGGAAATACACGAAGAAATCAGTTTTGATTTCTGTGTGCAAAAACTTTTAGTTTCTTAGCAGAATTGGAGCAGCGATTTTCATTATATTTTTGATGTAAATGTGTGTTTTGCTCCGCAAGCTTGACATTTCATGTAATATATGTCCCCTTCTTTATTTAGTTTAGTGTCTGGTTTGTTGCATTCCTTACAGATTACAAATTCATTTACGTAGTTAGTTATTGCATCATTTATTTTAGAAGCGGAAATTTTTGATCCAAAGATTACTGCTTGTTTTCTAAATATTCCTGGTGTGGCAAGTTCTCTTTGTACATATTTAAGAAGATGCTGCGCAGGTCTTGCTATGTGTTCTGCTATTTGGTTGAAGTTTGATATTATTGTTTTATTTCCTTCTATTTGTCCTCTAACTTTTGGAATTTCAAATCTCTCTGTATTTTTAGAAGGTTCAGGGATTTTTTCTCTGGCCTGTTTTAACATGTCTTCATAATTCATGTTTTTGAGAATTTGTTTTGTTTTTATAAATCCTTTGGCGTTTTTTTAATAAAATTTATATATTAGTCTTTTTAAATAGTTTTTATGAGTGAAAATTTAACTAGAGAGTTATATTGTTTTAACTGTATGAACTTAGTTAGATCTCTGATTAAATTTCACAAGATTAATACTCCTTGGGTATTGTGAGCCATTTGATTGTTTTGGGTTTGCGATGCGCGAGGAAGATTTCTTAGAGTGTTGTAATTCCATCAATTTTTTGAATGGTTCTTTTGCCTGTAGAGAAAACACAAAACCAACAAATAAATCCGGAGGTGGATAAAATGGGAGCATGTGTTACGTGTGGGCAGCAAATAACAAATCCGTTATGCCCGGAAAGGCTGGCTGAGCAAATGACAACTTGGTTGGCTGAATCAAAGCCAGAGTTAATTAAGGCTTTGAATAATAAGACAGATGAGTTTCTATCAAGAAGCTATGGCGATGATTTTTGCATAGTAACTGGTAAGAAAATGGATGTTTGTCCTTATTGTTACACGGAACACATTTTCAATTGGCTGGTTTCCTTGAAAGTATCATCCGAATTGTTGGCTGAATATATAACTTATTTTCATTTTGATGGTGGAAGGCTAGGTTATTATAGGAAGGCTGAACAACTGGGCGCAGTTTACTAGTTGTTGTTGTTGTGTTAGCTTCGAGTATATAAAAAATGAACTCGGAGCAACAATTTCTCATTTTTTGTGTTTTTTGTATACTGTTTTGCATTTATTTACCAGAAGTTCCAAAGGAAACAAAGGGGTGTCTTTTGTATACTGGCATACTTGTATTGGTATGTTTTTGGCTCTCGGGCTCTGAATGTGTTGTTTTCCATAGGAAATGAAGGGGGTTTGATGTTTGTAATGTGTGGTGTTTGAAAATATCTTTATTAATATAAAAGCATTTATAAAGAAGAGGGCATTTCTTTATAAATAAAAACAAGTATTTTTCCAGTGTAGAAAAATAATTAATACATAGATAATTGTCTGGATTTGCTTGAACGGAGGTATAAATATGCCCGTAAAAAAGAACACCGGCAAAGACTTTGACCCACACGAGAACATCACAGTTGTGAATATTGTTGTTTCTACCAGTTTAGAACATGATGTTCCTTTGGAGAAGATGGCAGCTACATTATCAAATACGGAATACAACCCGGAACAGTTTCCAGGTCTTGTTATTAGAATAAAGGAACCTAAAACTTCTGCACTCATATTCAGTTCAGGAAATGTGGTTTGCACAGGAGCTAGAAGTTTAGAAAAAGTTGATGAAAGTATTCAAAGAATAATTGAAAGTCTTGAAAAAATAGGTATTAAAATTAAAATAAAACCTAAGATTAATGTTCAAAACATAGTTGCTTCAGGCAACATAGGGATGGATTTGAATTTGAATACGTTAGCAATGAAATTAGACAATACTGAATATGAACCTGAGCAGTTTCCAGGTCTTGTTTACAAATTAATGGAGGCTAAAGCGACATTTTTGTTGTTTAGCAACGGTAAAATTGTTTGTACAGGAACAAAATCAGAAGAAATGGTTCATAAAGCAGTAGATATGTTAATTGAAAATTTGCTAAAATTAAAGAAATAATCGAAGGTTTTCCGGTTATTTACTAGTTAGTTTTTTCTTTTATTTGATTTTTTATACTTTTGAGGGGATGCTTATTGGATGCCAAAGAACAAATACAAAAATTTAATGAATTTTTTGACACCAATTATAGGGATATTTTACTTAGTGCTGCAAATAAAGGTGAAGAACACATTTCTATTCCTTTTTCTGATTTGGCAAGATTTGATGTTGAATTAGCCGAAGATTTATTAGAAACTCCTGAGGATGTCATTAAAGCTGCAGAATATTCTATTAGTAAATTCGAATTCGGTGTTGATGACGTCAAATTAAATGTAAGATTTTTTGATTTACCATCTTCTTCGCATCTTTCAGTCAGAGATATAAGAAGTAAGAATTTGAACAAGATGTATCAATTTAAAGGTTTGGTTAGGCAAAAATCAGATGTTAGACCGCAGGTTACTAGTGCTCGTTTTGAGTGTCCTAGTTGTGGTAATATAATTCCTGTTCTTCAGCTTGATCAAAAGTTCAGAGAGCCCAATAGTTGTAATGTTTGTGGTAGAAAGGGGAAGTTTAATCTTCTTAGCAAAGAGTTAGTTGATGCTCAAAAAATTGTTCTAGAAGAAGATCCTGAGGATATGCAGGGAGGTGAACAACCTAAAAGAATAAATATTTTTTTGAAAAATGATTTAGTAAGTCCCATATCTGATAAGAAAACAAATCCTGGTTCTAAAATTGTTGTTACGGGTGTAATTAAAGAAGTTCCTATAACTCTTCAAACAGGTGGTAAAAGTACTCGTTATGAGCTGATGTTAGAAGTTAATTATATTAATCCGTTGCAAGAAGAGTTTGAGACTTTGGAAGTTTCCAAGGAGAAAGAAAAAGAGATCTTAGCTTTGTCAAAGGATCCGCAGGTTTATGATAAGCTTGTTAGGAGTATTGCGCCTAGTATTTATGGTCATGATCGGATTAAAGAAGCTCTTTTGCTTCAAATGTTTGGAGGAAGATTAAAAGAACAAGATGATGGTGTTAAGAGAAGAGGAGATATTCATATTTTATTAATAGGTGATCCTGGCTGTATTCACGGAACTTCTCAAGTGGCTACTCATTCAAAAGGAATGGTTCAAATTAAAGACTTTGGAATTAAACACAAACAGAAAATAAAAGAAGCGTTATGTCAAATAAGGAAAGGGCCAAATGACAAGCCTTATGCGTTCACATCAAATTTTCAACATTATAAAAAACAACCAGTTCTCAAGATAAAAACAGAAACTGGAAAAGAAATGGTGTGCACATTTAATCAACCATTCATGACAAAAAAAGGTTGGACTCGTGCGGATCATCTTTCTACTGAATCGAAAATAAGAGTCATGCCAAAAATACCTAATAATGTAAAAAAATTGGTTGATACAGATTTTAAAAAAATAACTGCTGCAAATCAGTCGAAAGTAGTAGTGCTTCCCAAAAAATTAACCAAAGAACTTGCAGGTCTGTATGGATATATTTTAGGAGATGGCAATATCCATTCAAAAAAACAGAGGATTTCCTGTTACGTTAATGAAGAGGAACTTGATTTGATAGATATATTATCAAAATTTGTAATAAAAGAGTTTGGAATAAAACCATCAATATATAAAACTAAAAACTTAATAAAAGAAACCGAAATAAAAGAAAAAGGAAAAATAAGAAAAATAAACAGAGAACAAAAATTAACAACCTTGGATATAAACAGCAAAATAATAACAAATGCGTTAAGTTTTTTATCTGAAAAAAAAGTTCCTCAGAAAATTTTTTCAAGTAAAAAAGAAGTCGTTTCTGAATTTTTGAGTTGGATTTTTGAAGCTGATGGTTGTGTTTTTGGAAAAGGGCGTGGAAGTTTATCTGTTCAGTTAAAATCAAAAAATGAGCAATTGTTAAAAGATGTGCAAATACTTCTTTTATACTTCGGAATACAAGGGAGAATAATAGAAGACAACTTAACAATAAGAAGATCTTCGAATATAAAGAAATTTGCTAAAGAAATAGGATTTCAATCGAAGAAGAAAAAAGAAAAACTAAGACAAGTATTAGATTATATTAAAATAAAGAACAATCAACAAATGAGAGAAAAGCCTCAAACTTATGAACGCGTTGTTTCAATAGAATTAGAAGGTTTTGAGGATGTTTATGACTTTGAAGTTCCATCAACGAAATCATTTATAGCAAACGGAATATTGTGTCATAATTCAGGAAAATCTCAATTATTAAAAAGAGTGTCTATTGTTGCACCTAAAACTCGTTTTGTATCTGGCAAAGGTGCATCTGGTGCAGGGCTTACTGCTGCTGTTGTTCGTGATGAATTTACTCGTGGTTGGGCTTTAGAAGCCGGGGCTTTAGTATTAGCAAATAAAGGTATGGTTTGCATTGATGAGCTTGATAAGATGAGCGCGGAAGATACTAGCGCTATGCACGAAGCTTTGGAACAACAAAGCATTAGTATTAGCAAAGCTAACATTCAAGCTACTTTAAGGTCTGAAACAACCGTTTTGGCCGCGGCCAATCCAAAGTTTGGCAGATTCGATCCATATGAGGTTCTTGTTAAACAAATTGATTTACCGCCGCCTCTTATTAATAGGTTTGATTTAATTTTTCCTGTTAAGGACTTGCCCGATAAAGATAAGGACGAGCGTCTTGCCAGTTTTATTTTAAAATTACACAAGGATCAGATTTCTGAGGATACTCCTGTTAGTTCAGAGCTTATTAAGTTGTATGTTGCTTATGCAAAGCAAAGAATTCAACCTGTTTTAACTGAGCCTGCTATGAGTGAAATTAAGGATTATTTTGTTAGTATGAGGAATTCAGGGAGCGGTGATGAGAAGATAAAGTCTGTTCCTATAAGTGCTAGACAATTAGAAGGTTTGGTTAGGCTTTCTGAGGCAAGTGCTAAAACTAGGCTTTCTAAAACAGTTACTAAAGCTGATGCAAGAAGAGCTATTGATTTGTTGCATCATTGCTTGACTTTGATTGGTTTGGATGAGGAAACTGGAAAATTTGATATTGATAGGATTGCAACAGGGATAACTGCAACTCAAAGAGGAAACGTGCATACTGTTAAAGAGATTATTGTCGAGTTAGAAAAGGCACTTAATACGGATGTTGTTCCTATTGAAGATATTATTAGGGAAGCTGAGATTAAAGGTATGAGTGGTGATAAAACAGAAGAGATTTTGAACAATCTCAAAAGAAAGGGAGATATTTTTAATCCTAAACACGGTGTTGTTAAAAGGATGTGATTGTTGTTTGCAGGTGTTTTTTTGAAGATGGTTGATGAAGAATTTAGTTGTGATTTGTATAAGTATTTTTCTTTTAGGGGTATGTATTTAGGTGTTGATGATAATAAATATTTTAGTGGTGAGTTTGACTTATTTTCTGATTTTAGTGTTTTTTCTATTTTTCAGCATGATTTTAATGGTTTGTTGGAAATTCCTTTAAAAGGTTTTTTTGATTCTAGAGTGGGTGTTAATGGGTTGTATTTGCATGATGATATTAATGATGATTCCGAGTTAGGTCTTTCTTTTTATTTGAAAGTTTCTAAGGGGTTGATCGGTAAGTTTTCTGGGTTTGCTTTTTTTAATGATGCAGATATTAATTATACTGGGTTGCTTAAGATTTTGTATTCTGAGAATAATTATTTAGGTGTTGTTAAAGATTTTAGTATTAAAGGGTCTGTTAGTGTACCTGTTTCTGGAACTATTGATAAATTATTTTGATTGTTTGTGTTTTTTTGTATTTGTTTTTTTGTTCTTTTTTTTAACCTTTTCTTTTATTTTTGACCAGTGTTTTTCTGCAACTATATATCCTATGCATTTTTTTGAACCACAGTTGCATGGATGATCTTCAAAGTTTTCTATATCGTATCCGTAGTTGTAGTGTATTTCTTCTCCTTTCTTTATTTTTTTTGTGGAGATTATCCATATGTGTCCATTTTCATTTATTGTTTCTGCATTTGTTTCGCAAGCATGGTTTATGTATTTGGCAGTGTTCCAAGGCACATTTCCATCTATGTCATGAGTCTTATTTAATTCAAATATATATACTGCACCGTTTTCTTTTTTATTTTTTTCATGTTTTTTTATTTGGTTTGTTGCTCTTTTGTCTGATTCTTTTTTTGTTATTTTTTCTCCTAAATATTCTATTATTTTTGTGTTTTTTGGAATGTCTTTTATTGCATATACTCCTGTGCCGTGCACTTTTGATTTTTTAATTTTTATCCATTCGTTTGTTGTATTCATGCTATTTGACTTGGTTTTTGTTTGTTTTAAAAAGCTTGTGTTTATTTTTAGTTGGCGTTAGGGCGCATTTTAATTGTGTGTTAAGTTTTAGTACGTATTCATTTTTTGTGTTGAGTGGTTAAGAATTCACGTCTTTTGTATGTTGTTGTGGTTTGTTTTTTTTAGAAAATTTGATTTTTGAGTGTGTAATCGTCGATTTTGAAGAATTTTCTTTATGTTCCTTTTTTTGATGCATACTTTGTTCTTCTTGTTTTTTTATGATTTGTAGTATGTCGCGGCTTTTTTGTATTTGTTGTTTATTTTTATGAATATGTATTCTTTTTTTTCTTTTTGTGGTTTTGCATGTATTGTGTTGTGTGTTTTTTTGATTATTTCGTATTTTTTGATTATTTCATCTATTGTTAAGTATGTTTCTTGTTTTGCTTCTTTTATTTTTTCTTTTATGTCTATCATGTTCTTAGTTTATGTTTTTTAATATTACTTTGTTTCCTTCTTCAAATTTGTAGTTTTTTGATATGCCTTGGTTTATTTCTAGCACGTATAGTGCTTTTTTATTGGGATTATATATTTGACAGGGATCATTTTTACAAGGTATTGCTTCTTCTATGTGGGCTATTTCTTGATTTGAATTTATCCAAATTATATCTAACGGTATTATTGTGTTTTTCATCCAGAACGGATAATTGTCTGGTCTATCGAAAATAAATAGCATTCCTTTGTTTGATTCCATGTATTCTTTGTGCATTAGACCTATTTCTCTTGTTTGTTGCGTTTTTGATATTTCTATTTCAAAGCAGTGTTCTTTTATGCATGCGGTTGGTTGTTTTGTGCAGCTAGACATAATTATTGTTATTAGAAGAAGCAAAATCCATATTAATTTTTTATTCATTTATTTTATAAATAAAAAAGACAATAAAAATGTTTGGTATTTTTACTGTACTATTAAATTTCCGAACATTCCTTGAGCTCTGTGGCTTCCCACGCTACAATAGTATTCATATGTTCCTTTTTTATCAGCTATGAATGTTATTGTTGTCATTCCATCTTCAGGTCTGACTTTTTCTGTTGCCGCATTAAATTCATCTACAACCCAGTCATGAAACCCTTCTTGGCTTTCAAATTCTATTGTTACTAAGTCTCCTTCGTTAACCATTATATCTGGTGCTTGTTCATTGTTCATTACGAATGCATAATTTATCCCGTTTAAATGGAATTTTTTTGATTTTGTTGTTTCTGTGTTTGTATTTTTTGATTCTTGCAGGGTTTTATTAGAAATGTCTATGTTTACTTGCGCTTGTTGTGTTTGTTCTTGCGGGCTACTTGTTTTTGCACTTTGGTTGCACGCAACAAGCGTAATTGTCGCAATTAAAAGCAGCATTATTAACGTTGTTTTTTTGTTCATGTTTTTTGCCTCCATTTGTTTTTGTATGTATCTAAAGACCATTTATCTGGTCCATATAGAAATATTGCAATTGTTGCTAATGTAAGTCCCATATCTCTTATCATTATATCATTATATCCCAAACTTATAGATATTATTAATAAATGCGCTGATAGTAAAATGGAGACAGGTCTTGTGAATATACCTATTATTAGTGCTGCGCCCAGTAGAATTTCTATGAGCCCATTAATTATTACATATATTTCTGGATTGTTAGTTGATAGTATGAACTCTGGCAGATAGCCCATAAAATTTTTTGCATCTAGTACTTGATTTATTCCAAACCATAAAAACATTAATGAGATGCTTATTCTTAGGGTTATTGGAGCATAATCTTTTATGTTTTGTTTATACATATTTTTGTTCGATTTTTTCTTCTTTTTAAATTATATGAATTATTAGTTGTTTTTTGTATTTGGAGAATTTACTTTTTTTGCAAGTTTTTCTTTTTTTTTAGCAAGCTTTATTAGTTGTTTTTGTTTTCTTTTTTTTATGGTTAAGTTTGGTGCTGAAAAGTTGAGCTTTTTGAAAAATAATTTAGAACTTGGCAATTCTATTGGTGAATGGGCTAAATATTTTGGCGTTTCTAACGTTACTTTAAGAATGCATCTTAGACGTGAAGGTTTATTAGATGAAGTTAAGCGTATTAGAGCAGAAAAAATTAAAATTAGCAATAATGTTCATAAAGAAATGAATTTTCTAAGAGGTTCCATTGCGGGGCTTGTTAAAGATTTTGCGTTGTCTAAGGTTTCTTCTGAGTTTGTTTGGGCTTATGAGAAAGCTTTTGATTATGAGTCTATGAATACTAAGAAAGGATTGGATTTTGATTCTTCGTTTAAAATTTATCAGTTATATAAGGAGCTTTCCGATGCTAATATTAAAAAGTCTTTTTCTTTTATTGCTAGAAGTGTTGGTGTTAATGCGATGACTGCTTGCAGAGTGCTTGAATTTGGAGGTCTTTCTTCTTTTTTTAGGAGTGTTGATAAAAAGTCAAGGAACATATACTCTGATAGGATAAATAATGTTTTGGTTAAAGGTGATTTTTCTGTTTTTGATGTTGCCTCTTTTTTAGATTTATCTCTTTCTTCGGTTTACAATAATGTCAATAAAGATGTTGTTAGTAGTTTTCCTAGTCGCAGGGATGTTTATTTTTATGATGGAAAGTCTCTTTCTTTTTATGAGTTAAGCGAGGTGTATTTTGGTTTTGATAATGGTTTTTCTAAGGATGAGTTGTCTTTTGTTCTTGATTTGTCTAGTTTTTTTGTTAGTTATGGTTTAAATAATAGAGATAAGTTTGAACCTGTTTTAGTTGATAATTTGCGTGTTTTATTTCCTGACAAGGTTATAAGCAAGCCATATATTTAGTTTTTTTCGGTTTTTTATTTGTTTTCTTGAATTTCTTCCGGTCTTTTTTTAGTAAGTTATTATAATTTGTTTTGTTTTTGCTTTTTTTATGTTAGAAAAAAAGATTTTTGATTGTCGTTTCGCAAAGTTAGAGGTTGGTTATGATCCTTCTTTTGTGAAAGAGGGTTCTTTGCTTAAATTTGGGTATTTGTCTGATTATGTTCGTGGGTTTGCCATTGATAAAATTCCTGGTCATTCTAATATTTTAAAGAATCGTTTATATTCTGTCACTTTTTATCCTAATACTAAAAGCAAGGTTTATGGTCTTTTGGATGATTTGGTTTTTGAGAGTGTTAAGTTTTTTTGGGATGCTGCCAAGATTTATAAATCTTTTAATGAACATTATTTTTTGAAAACTGTTTTAGATTCTGATTTAAATGGTTTGCAAAATAGGTTTGGGCGTTTTGCTAAAAAGTTTAAAAGAGTTTTAGATTATTTCGGAGAGGACGATATTAAGTTTTTGAGTTTGTATGTTGATGATTTTTTAGTTGCTGATTTAGAAAATGGAGATTTGTACGAATTTGATGGTGAGCGTTTGGATTATTCTGATTTTGTTTTTGCGCATGGACGTAAGATTTATGAGTTTCTTAACGATGTTTAGGTCTTTGTTGCTTGATGTTGTGAGGTTTTTAATACGAATTTTTTTATGTTTGTTGTATTCATTTTTTAAGTTTGAAGGTGCGCAGTCTGTTCTTTTTGTGCATTTTTCCCTAGATATCTCTTTGTGTTTTTAAGTAGGCAACGAGTCATGATTTTCATTATTCTATGCTTTTTGATATTGCGAATTTGAAATATGGTTCTGTTTTTATGAGTTGCTTGAATTCTTTGTCTATTTTTTGTTGGTATGTTCCTTCAGCAGTGATTGCGAGTCCTTTTCCTAAGTTATAGCTTATGTTGGCGCTTATATCAAAGTGTGTTATTCCTGAATTGTTTGAGAAATATTTGTTGTTAAATGCTGTTGATGTTTTTGCAGTTGATGTTATGTTGTTTGTTATGTTTGTTGTTTTTGATATTGTCGAGTTTATTAAGACGCCGTTTGTTTTTTGTCCGTTTAGGATTTTTTCTATTCTTATGTTTATATCAAAAGGCATTGTGTTTCCTGTGTATGTTGTTTCTAGGGCTATTGCTTTTTCGTCTTTTAGATTTGAGTTTGGAAATGTGTACATCGCTATTGAGGGGCTTATTGTTATGTTGTCTTTTTGTCCTAGTTCATATTGTTTTGTTAGTTTTAGTGTGTGGTCTATTTCATCTGTTCTTCCATTTTTTAGATCAAAATTTGTCCAGTTTGCATACGTTATCGGTCCTTTTGTTATTTCTATGTATGGTTGCATCATGGCTTTGTCTTTTCCTGTTTTTTCATCAACAAAGTTCATCCCATAGAACATATTTTTGTTTATTATTTTTTTTTCTAAATATGCTGTTAGATCTTGCGCTTTTGTTGTGGTTGTTATTCCTAAACCCAGGATTGTTAGTATTATTGCAGTTAGTTTAGTTTTCATGTTTTTAGGTTTTTATTATTAATATATAAAACTTTCGTTTATTTACTACTTTTAAGTGGTCATTTGATTATTTTCTATATTGAAAATAATTTGTTATTCATAATATTTATATAAGTGTACACATACACATATGTTTATGACGACAAAGACCATAACTATAATGGAAGATGCTTATGAATTATTGAGAAAAGCAAAAAAAGATGATGAATCTTTTTCAGATGTTATTAGAAGAATTGCCAATAAAGAAACTAATATTGAAAAGTTCTTTGGTGTTTGGAGTGATGAATTCGCAGATTTAGTAGAAAAAAGCATTCTCGAACTAAGAGAAAGAAATAAAGAAAGAGAAAAATGGAGGGATGAACAATTTACTGCTTAGATTCGACTTTTATAATTGATTATATGAAAGGTAAGGAAGAACCAAAAAAGCTTCTTAAGAAAATAGGCAAAGCAGTTTTGTACATTTCTGAAATTAATGTTTTTGAAATAGGCGCAGGTATTATGATGCATGGCTCAAAAAAAGAATTTAATGTATTTATTGATTTTTTAGAAAACATAGAGTTGATTCCTGCCACTACAAATTTTGCACTTGATGCCGCGGTTCTTTCTGGAATTTTGAAGAAAAAAGGCATAAAAATAGGGAGCATGGACTTATTGATTGTCGGAATGATGCAAAACTTTGGAATTAATAAGATTATTACTAGGAACAAGAAGCATTTTGAAAATATCCCTGGTATAGAAGTTATTAGTTATTAGGATTTTTTTTGAATCCACCATGGTGGAAGTATGTTTTATTTTTTCTTTTTTGCAGTATTCTGTTATTTCTTTTTCTATTTGATCCCATTTTTCTTTGGTTAGGGAGTTGTAGATTTTTGTTAGTTCGGGGTGGTTTTCTTTTAGGTATTTATTGATTGCTCTTTGATTGTTTGGTCTGATGTTTATGTTTTCAAATAAGTATTCATCTGTGAATTCTTTTGTTTCTTTTATTATTTTTTTGAAGTCTGTTAGGCCTGGCATGAATGGTGATATGAAAAGAAAGTTTGGTATTTTGTTTTGTTTTAGTTGTTTTAGTGCTTCTATTCTTATTTTGGGTGTTGATGCAAAGGGTTCTATGTGTCTGGAGTCTTTTTCATCTAGTATGGATAGGCTTATTCCTACTTTTATGTTGGGTATTTGTTTGAATAATTTGATGTCTCTTTTTACGAGTCCTGATTTTGTGAGTATTTCTATTTTTACTTAGGTGTTTTTGAATTTTTCTAGAATTGTTCTTGTTCTTTTGTATTTTGCTTCTATTCCTTGGTATGGGTCTGTGACGCTTGAGAATAGTAATATTTTTTTATTGTATTTTTCGAGGTTTATGCTGTCTACATCAAATTTTTTGACGTCGATAAATGAGCCCCATTTTTCATTGTTGTGGTTTGTGAATCTTTTCATGAAGTCTGCGTAGCAATAGATGCATGCGTGAGAGCATCCTGTGTAGGGATTTATGACGAAGTCTGTGTTTGGTAAGTTGCTTTTTGTTATTATTGTTTTGGCGTTGATTTCAGTTATTTTCATATTCTTTATCCATGAGCTCTTTGATTCTTTTTGCTTTGATTTTTCCTATGAGTTCTACTTCTTGTAATTCTTCTATTTTTGCATTTGCAATGTTTTTTATTGTTTTAAATTGTTTTAGTAGTGCGGGTGCAAGTCTTGGTCCGATGTCTGGTATGCTTGAAATTATATATTCTTGTATTTCTTTATCATTCATAGGTTTGGTTGTGTGCATCTGCCAGTCTTTTTGATCTGTGGTTTGTTCTCTTTTTGCTATTTGTCTTAGTAGTGCAGCGGTGTCTTTTGCATTTTTTGTTTGTATTATTGGTATTCTCAGGCCTATTGTTATTGCTGCCAGCATTCCTCTTATCGCGTTTGGATGTATTCTTCTTTGACTGTATATGTCTTCTGTTCCTTCTATGATTATTAGTGGTTTGAAGAATTGTTTGAGTTCTTTTGCTTGGCTTAGTAATCGTCCATCAATGATGCTGTCTACAAAGTCTTTTACTGTTTTGTATTCTACTATTACGTGCTCTGACAGTTGATAATCTCCTATTTGTAGGCCTTCTAGGTTTAAATTTACTTTTAGTTCTAGCAGCTCTTTCATGACTTGAGAGCCTTTTTCTCTGTAGTCTGTTTTTATTGTGATTTCTTCTTCGCTTGTGTATTCGTTTAGTTGTTTGTTGTTTTGTGTTATGAATCCTGGATTATGCGTTTTATATGTTTGTTTTTGTTGTGTGTTTTTTTCGTGGAGTGTGTTTTTTATATTTTTTAGGGCTTTGTACATTCTTTTTTCTTTGTGATGTGCTGCCCATTTGTATCCTTCATCTCTTGTTCCCTTTGTCAGTAGCGTTATGACTTTTCCTTCTTTTTGTCTTCCTGTTCTTCCTCTTCTTTGTACTGTGCGTATTGCAGAAGGTATGGGTTCGTAAAATATTACTAAGTCTACTTCAGGGATATCCAATCCTTCCTCTCCCACGCTAGTTGCTATTAAGCAGTTGAATTTGTCTTTTGTAAAGTCTTCTAGCATTTGTTTTTGTTGTTTTTGACTTAAGCCAGTATCTTTTTTTTTGGCTTGTCCTACAAATATTTCAGAGGTTATTTTTTCTTCGTTTAAGATCTGTTTTATTTTTGTTGCAGAATCTCTATATTGTGTGAATATTATTATTTTGCTTTTTTTATCATTCCATATTTGCAGTTTTGTTTCTTCTTTTAGTTTATCCAGTTTTGGGTGTCTGTGTCCTTGTTCTAGGAGTTTTTCTGTTAGTATTTTCGCGGATCTAAAGTTTATGTCTCTTACTAAGTTTTTAACCGCTTTTACTTTTCCTGTGTTTGCTTGTTTTTCTAGGTCTGTTAGGTATGTATATAGTGGTTGAATGTCTTGTGTTTCTAGTAGTTCTAGTGCGTGTTCTATTTTTAGTGCTTCAGCTATTAAAGATATTGTTTTTAGTATTTCGTATTCTTTTTCTCCGCTCGCTATTTTTCCTTGCAGCGCTCCTATTACTTTTAGGAGGGTGGTTTTGTTGTAGTTTGTGGTTGCTCCGTGTAAGTAGCCTAGGTTTATTGCTTCGTTTATTTTGCTTTCGTGTGCATTTTTTAGGAATTTGTGTATTCTTAGCATTTCTTCTGTCAGTTCTACGTTTATTGTTTGTTGTCTCATTTCTTGTATGTATTCTTTTACGTCGGGGTCCTCGTTGCTTCTGTATTCTATTTCTTCTATGAATAAATTTTTGCAGACTTCTAAGATTTTTTCTTGATCACTTCCAGGACTCGCGGTTAATGCGAGTATTCGTTCATGTTTTGCTTTTTCATGATATTTTTTGCTTAAAAAAACGTAAGCATAGTCTTTTACGGCGCGATGAGCCTCGTCAAAAATCAACAAAGATACTTCTTCAAGTTTTATTCTTCTTGAAATTATATCGTTTTCTAGTCCTTGAGGTGTGCTTATTATTATTTGGTTTTGTTCAAATAGTTCTTTTCTTTTTTCTGGTTTTATTGTTCCTGTGAATAATACTATTTTTTCTTCTAGTTTAGGGAAGAATTTTTTAAGAGTTTTTTCGTGTTGTTGTGCCAAGGGTTTTGTTGGTGCTAGAAAAAGCATTTTGGAGTCTGGATAGTTGTCTATTCTTTGTGTCATTAACATTGCAGCTATTGCTGTTTTTCCTAGTCCTGTCGGGAGTACTGCGAGTGTGTTTGCTTTTACTGCTGTGTTAAGTATTGTTTCTTGATATAGTCTTGGAGTTAATCCGTTTAGCATGTTTTAAAGGTAATTGTTGCTTTTTTAAATAATCTGTGGGAATGTCCAGTGAATAAGTTGATCATTTTAAAGTGACAATATTTATAAATTTTGTTTGCTTTCTTTTATGATGGATTTGGAAAATGTGCATGAAAAATTTGAAAGTTTGTATTTACCGGTATTAAAACAAGAAGAGTTTAGTGGTTATTTGAGAATGCATGAGGTTGTGCAGATTTATGATTCTTTGTTTAAAAAACAAGTTTCTTTTTTGCATGCTAAGTCTATTAGAGCAGGTTTTTTAGAAGAACCAAATGGAACAGTTATAGACTTTATGTTGCTTGGAAACACCTGTCCAGAAAACAAATATGCGACGAGGTGTTCTCATAGTAACCCAATTTCTGATATTGGAACATTTTTTGAAAACATTGAAATAAATAATTTATTGGAGACGATCGATAAACTAAAAAAATTAGGTTCAGATTCTTTCAAATGGGACTTAGCAGATTTTGTGAGAAAGACTAATTCTTTATTTGTTCCTTTTGATAATATAAAAGACTCATTTATAGATTACGCAATAATTCAAAGTGGTCCGAGATCTCTTCCACTTATATCTTTTTATGTGCCATTTATTTCTGAAGTCAAATTGACCCTGAATAAAAAATCTAGGGGCTTATATGAGGTTGAATTTAGGGGGCAATCAGAACGAACAGTAGATAATTTAAGCTATAAGTTTAGCAAAAGTTTAGAAAATTTATAATTTTTTGTTTAATGACTTTTTTAAAAGAATGTGCTGTGTGATTTCTTTTTGTTGTTCTAAAAAATATTATGTTTCTGTGCATTTGGAGCAGAGATACACAGTTGATACTTTTCGTGTCTTAGTGTGTTTAGTGTGCTTTTTTTGTTTCTAAGCAGTTTAGAGCATTGATTTTTATGTTCAGGATTGAATATCTGTGTCATAAGTTTTGTTTTGGACTTATTATCTATATTGAAATTAATTATTGTTTTTTTGTGTTCGAAAATAATATATAATGCTGGTCATTCTTTCTTGTATGCTTTTGTCTAAGACGTTAAAATTTTATAAAAGAAGGGAGGTTCAGAGACTTTTAGTTCACTATTCTAAGAATAGGGAGGTTGCTATTCGTTTTGAAGATTATTTTGGTAAAAGGCCAGATACTTTAATGTATGAGGCAGATGTTTTAGAGCTTGCTAAAAAAAAAGCTAGTAGTTTTCATTGTTCTGAGGAATTGTGGAGCAATCCCTTGCAGATTAACAGTTCTATGAAAAAGCAAGATCTTGATGCGTTAAGAGTTGGTTGGGATCTTATTTTGGATATTGATTGTCATCATTTTGTTTACAGTAAAATTGCAACTCATTTGTTAATTAAGATTTTAAAGGACCAAGGAATCAGTTGCGCAACTTGTAAGTTTTCAGGTAATAAAGGGTTTCATATTGGGGTTCCTTTCGAAGCTTTTCCTGATGAGTTCAACGGCAAGCTTGTTAAGGATTTGTTTCCTGAGGCGCCTAGAAAGATTGCTTTTTATCTTAGGGATAAGCTTAGGCCTTTGTTTGAGAAAGCTATTTTGAAGTATGAGAAGAACGATATTAATAATATTGTGCGCAGAACAGGTATTGCTTATGATAAGTTAGTTGTTCAAAAAGATGAACGTGCTGTTATTGACGATTCTTCTGTTTCTGATAAGTTGATGGTTGATGAGTTTTTAGAGATTGATACTGTTTTGATTGCTTCTAGACATTTGTATAGGATGCCTTTTTCTTTGCATGAAAAATCTGAACTTGTCAGTGTTCCTGTTAATGTTGATAAAATTTTGAAATTTAGGAAATCTGATGCGGAGATTGATTGTGTTTCTTTTGATATTCCTTTTTTAGATAGGTCTGTTGCTGTTTCTGGTGAAGCTGGTCGTTTGTTTGTTAATGCTTATGATTTTAATTTTGATGAGTCAAAAATCAGCGATTCCCTTGGTAAAAAAGAATTTAAGTTGCCAGAAGAAGCTATTCGTGAGGAGTTGTTTCCTCCTTGTATAAAGAATGCTTTTTTAGGAGTTAAAGATGGCAAAAAGCGTTTGTTGTTTACTCTTGTTAATTTTTTGAGAGGTTGTGGCTGGGACTATGACGCTATTGATAAACGTTTGAATGATTGGAACAAATTAAATGCTGAGCCTTTGCGTCAAGTTTATTTGAATGGTCAGTTAAGGCAGTTAAAGAAAAACAAAGGCGTTGTTCCGCCTCATAATTGCAAGCGTTATTATCAAGATTTGCAAGTTTGTACTCCTGATTCTTTTTGTTCTAAAATAAAAAATCCTTTGCAGTATTCTAAGTTGAAATTTGATTTGGATAGGAGTTCTAAGGGCAAATCTTCTTTGACTAAGGATCAATTGGAGGCTAGAAATAAGGATAAAATTATCGCGGATTTTTTGCTTGAAAATTTTAAAAAATATGTTGTTTTATCTAAGTGTTCTTTGTTAGATGTTGGTTGTGGAGATGGTAAAAAATCTAGGTATTTATCTAACAAGTTGAATTCTTATGTCGGTTTAGAACTTGATGCTAATAGGGTTAAGCAAGCAAAGTCTATTGTTAAGAAAAAAAATGTTTCTTTTGCTAATTGCGATTTTTTTGATTTTGTTCCTGATAATAAATTCTCTTGTGTTTCTTTTATTTTTTCTTGGCATTATTTTAAAGATTTTTCTTCGGTTTTAAAAAAGCTAAATTCTGTATTGGCTAAGGAGGGGTTTGTTTTTATTTTAGAAGCCTCTGAATCTACTAGTTCTTGGAAGTCTTCAATTCTTAGAAAAAATTCTAAGGATTTTGATGAAGCTATTTTTAGTGATAAGATTGCATCAATCAATGTTGGCGTTGAACATATTTTAAATCAAAATGTTTTTGAGATTGTTAGCTTTATAAAAAACGTTCTTGATGGTTTTTCTTTGTTTATTTTGAAAAAGAAATGAGGTTTATTTCTTTTTTCTTAGTATAATATAAAATAATGCTGCGTTTATTATTATTATTACCAAAATTATTAATAGTGCTAATAAACTTTCTGTCGAAGTCGATGTTTTTTCATTCGACGTATTTTCCGTTATTTTCCCTGTAAGTCCATTTATCTCTATGCTTTCTTGTTTGAATATTGTTTTGTATATTTCTGTGTTTTCGCTGTTTGCGTAGTGGATGTTTATTAAAAGCTCATAGCTTCCTTCGATATAATTTTCCGTTTCTAAATAGAATTCTAAAATTTTCTTTTGTTGTGCTTCAAAATTTTGTGTAATTGTTTTTTGTTCTTGCAAGGTTTTGCTATCTTTTAATAGGAGTATTTCGGCATATACATTTTCTATTTTTTTATTCCATTGATTTTCAAGTATTAATTTGAATTTGTTTATGTTTCCCAGTTTAAATTCATCATATTGTATGTCTTCTACTGTTATTTTAGGTTCTCCTACATTTATTGTTCTCTGGTCTTTTGTTTGTTGAGCATTTTCACAGTTTATTGTTGCTTCTATTATGTAATTTCCGTTGTTTATTTTCGGGGTCCATGCTAAGTGATATGTTTCTGTAATTCCGCTCATTATGTTTTTAGGTGTGTGCGTAAGAATATTTATTGTGTCTTGCAGAGGATTTTTTATTGTTATTATTGCTTCGCATTCTTTTGCTTCTGAACTTCCTGTGTTTGTTGCCTCTATAGCAAAATGATTTGCTTTGTTTTTTTCAAAGTTTGGAGCTATTAATCTTGTTTTTATATTAGGTCCTTTAGCAGGATTTATTATTGTTAGTTTTGAGGCTATTCCTATATTTGCTCCTAAAGTTGTTGTAGTTGTATCTTTTTCTTTTATGATTATTCTGTTTGTGTATTCTCCGCCCATTATTTTTTCTTCAGGGGTTATTGTTATTATTATGTCTTGATATTCTTGGTCTGTTTTTAGTTCGAATTCTTGTGGTTGAATTTTTATGATATTTTTTAGTTCTCCTGTTGCTTCTACAACATAATTTTTGTTTATATTTTCTTTGTTAAATATTCTTATGGTGTATTCTACAGATTCTTTTCCTATTATTATTTCTTTTGTTGCGGGTGCTATGCTTAGTGCTGTTACATTTGTTGTTAATATTATTAGAAGCATCATTATTGTTAATGTTGTTTTTTTATTATTCATTTATGATGCCTCCCAATAGAAGTTTATTGTTGATTGTTTTGAACCGGGTGGCTCATAATCGGGTCCTTTTATGTATATGTCTATGCTGGCGTTGTTTTTGTTTGTCGAATAATTTAAATAAGTTATTAGGTCGGGTATGCTTTCATTTACGTTCAGCCAATTTATTAGAGATCCAGATTCATTATAGTTTCCCGTGCTTTCGTTTCTTGCCTTTATTTTCCAGTATTCGGTTCCTAGACTTTCTGTTGTCCACAAAGATTGTGTTGGCGTTGTGTTATACAAATCTATGTATGTGTTGCTGTTGCTTATGAACTGGAATGGTTCTGGGTTGTTATCTGTTGTGTTATCTGATTCTTTCGGATTTAATGTTCCAAAACTAACATTGTCTTGAACTATTAGTATATCTACGTTTGTTACTAATGTGAAATTAGTTGTGTTGCTCCAGTTGCTATATAATGAACCATCATAGGCTCTGACTTTCCAATAATATGTGTCAAAATCAAGTTCTGTCGGTTGAGTGTGGTTATTGTTTGAAATGTTTGTTTGGTTTAATATTATGACTGTGAATGTTTCGTCTGTGGAGATTTCTAAGTCATACGTTAGATTGTCATCTTGTTCGTCCGTGCTTTCTGTCCAGTTGTACGTTGGTGTTCTGTTTATGAAAAATATATCGCCATCATCAGGATAGTCAGGTATTGGAATTGTTGGCGGTGTGTTGCTTTGTTGTATTGTTGTTGTTGTGCTGTTTGTCCATTCTCCAACCAAGCCATTTATATCTGTTGCTTGGCAACTGAATATCCATTCATCTTCAGGGTTTAAGTATTCGTTTGTTATGTTGTCTAGGTTTATTTGTATTCCTTGTTCGTATGTTGTTTCTATTGCCCAGAACATTGCTTCTTCGTATATGTATCCTGATTGTGTTGTGTTTGTTGTTCTTATTTCTTCCCAATTAGTTCCATTGTAGCAATACCAAGAGTCAGATTGTTCT